>CAJQTP010000011.1 GCA_905620445.1 uncultured Candidatus Thioglobus sp. | reverse complement strand
ATGCCATATCAGCAGTGTCCTTATATTAATTAGTTGTGTTGTTCAGGAAAGTTCCACGCTCCAGCTTCTTTTCCAATTAATTCTGAAGTCTTGAGTAATTGAGGTTTATACTCTTCAAGGCTCTCAAGGCTATGTATGTCGATTGAACTGGTGATTGATAAGCCGCCAATTACTCTCCCCTTTTCAGAGAGAATAGGAGATGAGATACAAATAATTTTTGCTTCATGCTCTTGCCTATCAAAAGATATTCCTTGCTTTTTTATTATAGCTAATTCTTTACGAAGCTCTTTTTCTGAAGTGATTGTAAAGTTGGTATATTTAAAGAATGCTTGTTTAGATATAACTCTACTTAGGTCATCCTCATCTAAAAATGCCATCATTGCTTTACCAACACCTGTGCAGTAAGCAGGGCCAACTTTACCGGCTTGAGAATACATCTCAATCGGTGAGCTAGGATTTCTTTTATCAACATAAAGGACTTGACCATTATCAAGCTGGGCCAAGTGAACAGTTTCACTCACTTTATCAGATAGCTCGTCGATAAATGGAAGTGCTATTGGCGCTAGCGAGCTTTGGAGCCACGCTGCATGAGCCATTCGAACTAACTTTAAACCCAGTTTATAGGTTTGCTCTTCTGTGTTGTAGCTCAACATGTTTTGATTGAGGAGAGTTTGGAGTAATCTATATAGAGTAGCCTTTGGATATTTGCTTGTCTTTAGAAGGCTTGAAAATCGAACTGGTGAGCCAATTTCTGCAACTTCATTGAGAACATCTAATGCCTTGCCAACCGTACCATCACCTCTTTTTTCTGTAGTCATTTTATTTATATTTTATTAAATTATTATTACTTGTATGGTCTGTTGTATATGATTAACAGGTCATTTAGCATTTTAATTTTAGCAGATAATGTATACTATTTTGAATAAGTTTACAATAGTAGAACTAAGTTCCACTATTTGGAATATGTTACTAAATAAAACAGAATTTTAATGAATAAAATTTACGATATTTTTATAGTTGGTGGTGGTATTAATGGTTGTGGAATAGCTAGAGATGCAGCTAGTCGAGGTTACAGCGTAACTCTTGCTGAAAAAAATGATCTATCAAGTGGTACATCATCAGCTTCATCAAAGTTAATTCATGGTGGTTTGCGATACCTTGAAAATTATGAGTTCCTACTTGTAAGAAAAGCGCTAAAGGAGCGCGATACATTGCTTAGTATTGCCCCACATATTGTTAAAGAATTTAGAATAATTTTACCTCATCATAAAGGGCTTCGACCAGCATGGATGCTGAAATTAGGGTTGATGCTTTATGACAGTCTTTACTTCTCAAAGTTTATTAAGCGCTCAAGATCAATTGATATTTCATCCCATAGTTCCCAAGGGGTTTTGTTAGACTTTTATTCACAAGGTTTTGAGTATTCAGATTGCACAGCTGATGACTCCAGGCTTACCATTCTTAACGCAGTAGATGCTAAAAAACTAGGCGCTGATATTCATACTAGAACTTTTGTTAATAAAATAGAACAAATTGATAATATTTGGGAAGTTCAAACAACAAATTCTTTATCAGGAGAAAGTCAGACTGTTAAAGCTAAAGTTGTTATAAATGCAACGGGCCCATGGGTAGATACTTTTTTAAAAGATAGTTACGAAAAATCAAGTGATAAAAATATTAGACTAGTTAAAGGTAGTCATATAGTTCTAAAAAAAATATTTAATCACGACTACTCTTATATCTTTCAAAATGCTGATGGCCGAATATTCTTTGCAATTCCGTGGGAGGGAGAGTTTACATTTATAGGCACAACTGACGTTGATTTCAATGAAGACATTGATGACATTTCAGCTTCAGAGGCTGAGATTAGCTACATCATTGAATCGGCAAATGAGTATTTTAATAATAAAATATCTAGAGGTGATGTTGTTAGTAGCTGGAGTGGTGTTCGTCCACTATTTGAAAATGGTGGCCAGAAAGCTCAGAAAGTATCACGTGATTATGTCATTAGAGAGGATAGTCGGGTTGATGATAGTGCACTAGTTAACGTTTTTGGAGGCAAACTTACAACTTTTAGACAGCTTTCAGAAGACGTTGTTGACCTAATTGAATCAATCATTGGCCATAAAAAACCATCATCAACAAGTAAAAATCATTTACCAGGCGGGAACTTTAAAGCAATTGATAAAGAAGCTTTAATTCATGACCTGAGTAAAAAGTATGATTATCTGGATTTAGACTATCTTGAGCGTCTCTATAATTTGTATGGTACTAGGGCAGAGTTAGTTTTAAGCAAGGTTTTTACGATTGGCGATCTAGGGCTTAATTTTGGTAAAAGTTTGTACCAAGTAGAAGTTGATTACCTAATGAAGGAGGAGTTTGCCCTCTTCCCAGAGGACATAACTGAGAGACGTACAAAGCTTTATTTATTTTTAAATGAAAATAATTTGAAAGAGTTGGGTAGATACATGGAAAAAAATAGGTAATATTTACAAATAGTTAATTGATTATTAAGGATATAAATAGAGTGAAAACAATATGACAAATTCTAAAAAATATATATTATCTATTGATCAAGGTACAACGTCATCTAGAGGTATTTTATTTGACTCAGAGTATCAAATTGCAGCCATAGGCCAAAAAGAATTTACTCAATTTTTTCCAAATTCAGGGTGGGTTGAGCATGACCCAGAAGAGATTTGGCTTTCAACTCTTGAGAGCTGTAATATTGCCATCAAAGAGGCCGAAATAGAGCCCAATCAAATCATCTCTATAGGAATTACTAATCAGCGTGAAACAACGGTTGTTTGGGATAAAGATACAGGTAAGCCGATATACAATGCAATAGTTTGGCAAGACAGGAGAACCTCAGATCAATGCAAAGGTTTACGGGAACAAGGTCATGAGACTATAGTTTCTAAAAAGACTGGTCTATTGCTTGATCCATATTTTTGCGCTACTAAAATTGCCTGGATCCTTGATAATGTTGAGGGTGCAAGAGAAAAAGCAAATTCTGATAAATTAGCTTTTGGCACTATCGATAGTTTTCTATTGTGGCGATTAAGCGATAAAAAAGTTCACGCCACTGATGCTACTAACGCATCTAGAACTCTTTTATACAATATTCATAAAGGGTGTTGGGATGAAGATTTGCTAAAGCTTTTTAATATTCCAAAATCGATGCTGCCAATTGTTTGTGATAGTGCGGCAAACTTTGGCATGGCTCACAAGTCTTTTTTTGGATCTGAAATACCTATTTCTAGTTTAATTGGTGATCAGCCTTCCGCTCTTGTTGGTCAGGCGTGCTTTGAACCAGGAATGGTTAAATCGACCTATGGAACCGGATGTTTTGTTTTAATAAACACTGGAGACAAGCCAGTTGAATCAAAAAATAAATTACTAACAACTATCGCCTTTCAAATTAATAATAAGCCTTGCTATGCGCTTGAGGGGTCAATATTTGTTGCAGGTGCGGCCATTCAATGGCTTCGCGACGATCTAAAATTTATAGAGTCAGCTGAAGAGTCAGAGAGTCTTGCGATTCAAGCTGATCCGAACCAAGATGTGTATTTGGTTCCAGCGTTTGTTGGGCTGGGGGCTCCTTATTGGGATCCTGATTGTAGAGGAGCTCTATACGGCCTTACAAGAAGCACGGGGCCTGCTGAGATTACAAAAGCAGCGCTAGAGTCGGTGTGTTATCAGACATCAGATCTTCTGACAGCAATTGCGAAAGATTTGAGTGAAAATCAGTTAACTACTATTAGAGTAGATGGCGGTATGGCTGCATCAAATTGGACCATGCAGATGCTTTCAGATCTTCTTAATTTGCCAGTTGATAGACCAAAAAACCTAGAGACAACTGCTCTGGGCGCGGCATATTTAGCGGGAATGCAGGTAGGTTTTTATCCTCAAATTGATGAGTTTTCTAAGTCATGGAAATCTGAAAGCCAATTTAATTCACAAATGCCTGAAGATGAGAGGCAAAAAAAACTTTCTGGATGGAAGGATGCAGTAAATCGAACTCTGTCCATTAAGTAATTAAAATATAATTAAGATACTATTTATTTTAAATTCTTAGATTAGTATGACTGAAATAAATCAAACAACCATTTGGATGAAAAATCCTTTAGCTATCTTTGCAGAAAATAGTGATGGTGGAGTTGTCATTAAAGGTCAAAAAATTATTGAATTGGTTCCTCTAGGGGGCTCTCCTATATCGAACATAGATGAAACCTATGATGCAAGTGATAGTGTTATTCTTCCTGGATTAATTAATACCCATCACCACTTTTATCAAACCCTTACTCGCGCTTACCCTGATGCTCTAAACAAAGAGCTTTTTCCATGGCTTAAAAGTCTCTATAAGGTTTGGGCGCATATTCAACCCGATATGCTCGCTGTCTCTACAGAGCTTGCTCTGTCTGAACTACTTCTTTCTGGCTGCACTACCGCGAGTGATCATCATTATTTGTTTCCAAGCCAACTTGAAAATGCTATAGATATCCAGGCTGAAGAGGCTCAAAAGCTCGGTATGCGTGTTGTTTTAACGAGAGGCTCTATGAGTCTTGGAGAAAAAGATGGTGGCCTTCCACCACAATCTGTTGTTCAAACAAAAGAGCAGATACTGGCTGACAGTGAGCGACTCATTAAAACATACCACGACAGTCAAGAAGGCGCAATGACTCAAATTGCGTTAGCACCTTGTTCGCCTTTCTCTGTGACTACTGACCTGATGATAGAGACTGCAAAACTTGCGCAGCAGTATGACGTTCGTTTGCACACGCATCTAGCGGAGACGATAGATGAAGAAAATTTTTGTTTAGAAAAGTTTGGTTTAAGAACTGTGGACTATCTCGAGAGTGTTGGCTGGCTGTCTAGCCGCACTTGGCTTGCTCATGGAATCCATTTCAATAAAGAAGAGATAAAGAAACTAGGCCAATCTGGAGTTGGCATTTGCCACTGTCCAAGCTCCAATATGATGCTGGCTTCTGGTATTTGTCACAGCCTTGAGCTTGAAGAGGCCGGCTCTATTATTGGGCTTGGCGTCGATGGCTCTGCGTCTAATGATGGATCCAATATGATTGCTGAACTCAGGCAAGCAATGTGCTTGCAGCGTTTACGCTATGGCGCTTCAAAGATTACACATCAGAAGGCATATAATTGGGCAACAAAAGGCTCGGCGGCGCTTTTGGGTAGAAGTGATATTGGAGAAATTGCGATTGGAAAGCAGGCGGACATGGCATTGTTTAAGCTAGATGAGCTTAGATTCTCGGGTAGTCATGACTCTTTAGCTGCGTTACTTCTATGCGGCGCCCAAAAAGCAGATAGGGTTATGATTGCTGGGCAGTGGAAAGTTACAGATGGAAAGATTATTGGAAAAGACGAGCCTGAATTAATCAATCGCCATAGCAACGCAGCAAAAAAATTACGTCAATTAGCTAACGCATAACTTTTTATTAATATCGTCATTGACTTGCTATATTAGTTAATTTATAATTCCAACTTGAATATTGTTACATAAATCAAGTTAGTTATGAATATACCGAGTCATGGAGGCGCGCGAAAGGGCGCTGGTCGTAAAAAAAATTCAGGTAGTTTTAAAGAAGAAACCAAGGTTATTAGAGTTCCTATAAGCCTTGTGGATTCTCTTATTCCTACGATTGAAGTTTACAAATCTCAAGTTAAATCTAAGGTAGAAGTCTTTTTAACTAAAGACAATCCAACAGAGCTTTCGATTCCAATTTTTACCTCTCGAGTGCAGGCGGGATTCCCTTCCCCAGCAGACGACCATTTGGAGGACGCGCTTGACTTGAATACACACCTTATTCATCACAAAGAGGCTACTTTTTTTGTGAAAGCACAGGGAGATTCAATGTTAGGTGCTGGAATCCAGCAGGGCGACATACTAATCGTTGACAAGTCTTTGAGCGCTAAAAGCGGAAAGATAGTCATCGCAGTTGTTGATGGTGAGTTCACTGTTAAGCGCCTACACAAATACAAAGGAAATATAACTCTTAAAGCTGAAAATCCTGATTTTGAAGATATTAAAATTGGAGGCACTGATGAACTTATTATATGGGGCGTTGTAACCTCAGTGATACATCAGTATGAATAAACCAGTTAAGTTCGCATTGGTTGACTGTAATAATTTTTATGCCTCCTGTGAGAGAGTTTTTGAGCCAAAGCTAGAAGGTAGGCCAATTGTTGTTCTTTCTAATAATGATGGATGCATTATCGCACGCTCTAACGAAGCCAAGGTATTGGGCATTAAGATGGGCTCTCCTTACTTTAAAGTAAGGAATTTAATTGCTAGGAATAGCGTTGCAGTAAAGTCTTCAAACTACCCTTTATATGGAGATATGTCGTCAAGAGTGATGAAGGTTATTGGTCAGTATTCCCCTATCCAAGAGGTGTATTCTATTGACGAGAGTTTTATAGATTTGGCGGGGCTTCCTTTTAATTTGATGGCTCATATGCAATCTCTAAGAGTTCGAGTTAAAAGCTGGACTGGGGTTCCGGTTTGTATTGGCATGGGTCGCACTAAGGTTCTGGCAAAGCTTGCGAACCGTATTGCTAAAAAATATTCAAAATTTAATGGCGTTTTCGATATAGACGAGCTGCCCTATGAAAGATATTGTAAATTATTACAATCCGTTGAAGTAGGAGACTTATGGGGAATAGGCAGGCAGAGCGCTAAAAAGCTTAACCGCATTGGGATTCAAACTAGCTGTGATTTTTATCAGGCAGACGTTGGCGTTATTGAAACCCTTTTGGGCGTTAATGGAAAAAAAATTTATCAAGAGCTTCGTGGTAATTCATGCGTTCCTATTGAGTTGACTCCTCCGACAAGACAGCAGATTGTTTCTTCTCGCTCTTTTGGTATTGATTTAACGGACTTTGATGAATTAAACCAAGCTTTAACTACCCTTACTAGGAAAGCTGTCAATAAGCTAAATAACCACAAGCTTGCAATGACAACTATGACCGTCTTTATTTATACCAACCCCCATAAAAAAGATAAACCCTGCGCGCACCTATCAAAAACTGTAGGAATGCCAGTTTCTATTGAGGATGAGTCTCAAATTATTCCATTAGTATCTCAAATATTAAGGCTTATTTACAAGCCTGGTTATTCCTTTAATAAAGGAGGCGTGATATTGAGCAACTTAAGCAAAAACTATCGACAGCAAGATCTTTTTTCAATAAGTCAAAATAGTCAACCACAGGTATTGGCTCGCAAAAAATCTAACGCTATAAAGGGCATTAATAAAAGATTTAATGAGTCAATTAAGTATGCCAGTGAGGTGGGCAATGATAGGTGGCTCCCAAGAG
>CAJQTP010000010.1 GCA_905620445.1 uncultured Candidatus Thioglobus sp. | reverse complement strand
TAGTCAGAGCCATGTTTTAAATAGATAACATTGCCATAGCCAGTCAAAGTGGCTTTATATTTCACGATTCCTTTTGCAGGTGCGTAGACAGGCGTTCCAGAGGGGGCTGCAAAATCAGTGCCCCGGTGCGAGCGATAAATTTTAAGCGTTGGGTGGAAGCGTCTTTTTGTAAAGCTCGAGCTAATCCGATTATATTTCGTAGGCGCAAAAGCAAAAGTATCGTTTATAGTGGCGCCTTTTGAGGTGAAGTATTTCTTTTGATCCAGGGAGTTTTTATACGAAAAAAGCGCAATAGTTTTTCTACTGCCAACATAAATCATGGCGCACGGCGTTTTCTCCCCATCCCAAGATAAGATAAATTTATCGCCTTTTCTTAGGTCTCGACTAAAGTCCATCTCCCATGAGAAGTTATCGACCATCATTTTAATAACCGCAGCACCTACGCCAGATTTTTTGGCATCATAATTTAGAGACTTTTTGATTGTAACAGTAGTATAGGTTAATTCAGCAGTAGGCTGAACACCGCTCTTCGCATAGTCAAATGACTGGCCATCATAAGTTATGGATAGAGGGGTGTCGTTAACTGGAGTGTAAATAATTTTCGCCAAGCCATGGCTGTCATTCAGTATTATTCTAAACTTGTCACCGGGATAGATATTGTTAAGTTTCTGTGCCATCTCATCAGAGGCCATTAGTTTTGATAGGAGTTTTCCCGATAGGCCTGTACTAAAGAAGAATTTGTAAAACGCATCGCCTCTTGATACTTTGAAGCTATAGTCATGCGAACCACTGGCGGCAGAGGGGGCGCTTAAAAAAACGCAAACCAATAACAATGAGAGCAAAAAAGATTTATACATTAATAGAGGGCTGTTATAAAAGACTCTGCTCAATAACAGACTGAGTTATTTGACGAGAAAGACGATCATTTTCCACAACCCTTGCAATCGTGTCAAGAGTTGAGATAGGAGCAATGGCTAAGGTTTTTTCTATGGCTGTACTAATGTCTAAAAACCCTATATTTTTATTTAAAAAAGCCTCTACGGCAACCTCATTAGCGGCATTAAGTGTTCCAGGCGCGCTCTTTCCTTTCTCTAGCGCATCATACGCTAGGCCTAGGCATTTGAATTTATCCATGTCCGGTGGTAAAAATTCTAGCGGCGCTTGCTTGGTTAGGTCAAGAGCTTCAACGCCTGAAGTTTGCCGGCTTGGGTAGGACAAAGCATAGGATATTGCGCTTCTCATGTCCGGCATTCCTAGTTGAGACAAAACACTGCCATCATCAAAGTAAACAAACGAGTGAATAATGCTTTGAGGGTGGATAACCACCTCAATTTGTGAAGGCGAAAGTTGAAATAAAAAGTGAGCTTCAATTACCTCAAGACCTTTATTCATAAGGGTTGCAGAGTCTACTGATATTTTTCTACCCATCTTCCATTTTGGGTGATTACAGGCCTCTTTTGGAGTGGCCTTGGAAAGCTCTGCAGAGGGCGTTTGCAAAAAAGGACCGCCTGATGCAGTTAGCTGTATTTTGTTGAGGCCTTCTTTGCCGCCTTGGAGGCATTGAAATATTGCGCTATGTTCTGAGTCCACGGGGATTAGCTCTGCGCCAGATATTTTGGCAGCGTTAATTAGCAAGTTACCACCTAAGACCAAAGATTCTTTGTTGGCAAGCATAAGCCTCTTTCCTGAAGACGCCGCTGCAAAGGTAGAGGGTAGGCCAGCGCTTCCAACTATTGCCGCCATTACAAAATCTGTATTTTGATGTGAAGCTATAGCATTCAAGGCGCCTTCACCTTGTAGGACCGTAACTCCATTAGGCACAACTTTTCTTAAGCTTTCTGCGGCATCTTCATTAGCCATCACTGCAAATTCTGGCATATGTTTAATGCAAAGCTTCTCCATTTTTTCCCAGCTATTATTTGCACTGAGCGCGAAAACATTGTATTTATCTGGATGACGCGAGATAACATCTAGTGTGTTAATTCCAATTGAGCCAGTTGCCCCTAAGATAGCTATATTTTTCATACTAATAAGACAAACAAAAGAAAAAATATAGGGGCAGACGATGTTAGGCTATCTATTCTGTCTAGTAATCCACCGTGCCCAGGGAGAATATTGCCACTATCTTTTACTTCTGCAATACGCTTTAAAACACTTTCAAACAAATCACCTAGAACGGATACGATCGAAACCACTAAAGCTAAAAAGCAAAATATAAGAAAATCGCTTAACGATGGGGTTTGAATTACAATATATACGTATGACAGAGCAGCGACCTGTGACAGAGCGACTCCACCGTAAACACCTTCACGTGTTTTCCCAGGACTAACCCTTGGGCATAATTTGTTTTTACCAAAAGACTTGCCTGCAAAATAAGCGCCAATATCTGCTGCCCAGATTAAAATCAAAAGAAATAAAACTAAGACGCTATCTTGCAAGTGAAGCGCCATCAAAGAAATAGCCATGGGTACAAAAAGAAACAAGCCATTAATTAATTTAATTACCAAAGCTTTACGTAACAGCCTAGATCCTTTTGGAAACATAACCACCCAGGCTAAGGCAATTAGCCACCAAGCTGCAGCGGCATATAGAACTATAGTTAAATTTGAAGGCTCATTATTTAGAAAATAAGCTGCCGCTAATACAACTGAAGCATAAAGAGCTTTGCCGGCTAAATGGTTTATTTGAATTAGGTTGCAATATTCCCAAGAGCTAATAATAAGAATTAAGGCAAGAGCTAACTCAAATCCAGTTTGAGTTAATGTTAAGATGCCAAAAACTGCAATTGGCGCCACAACAGAGGCTGTTAAAACCCTCTTAAGCAGCATTATTTCTCACCATTTTGCTCTCCAAAACGGCGGTCCCTAGAGTGGAAGCTTTCTATGGCGAGATCCAGCTCATTTTCATCGAAATCTGGCCACAAAGTTTTAGTAAAGTAGAGTTCACTATAAGCAATATCCCATAGCAAGAAATTGCTTATTCTTATCTCGCCACTGGTTCGAATTAACAAGTCCACCTTTGGATGTTCGGCCAAAGAGGTGTGCGCTTGAAAAAGAGCTATATCGATTTTTTCTGGATTAATTTCTCCGTTTAGGGACTTAACCGCAATTTTTTTGGCAGATTCAGCAATGTCCCACTGCCCACCATAGTTTGCAGCCACTACAAGATTGAGCCCGTCATTACTCGCAAGCTGCTTTTCTGCATCATTAGCCAGTCTTTGTATTTCAGGAGTAAACACGGAAAGGTCGCCAATTATTTTGAGCTTAATATTGTTGTCTTTTAATTTTTTTGTTTCATTTTTTAACACAGTTAAAAAAAGCTTAAATAGCAGGCCAACCTCCTCATTAGAGCGATTCAAGTTTTCACTGCTAAAGGCAAAAAGAGTCAAGGTATTAACGCCTAGTTTTGCGCAATGTTTCACCACTCTTCTAACGCTTTGAACACCCTTTTGGTGGCCACTTGAGCGAGGAAGGTGTCTTGATTCTGCCCACCTGCCATTGCCATCCATAATGATAGCTATATGCTGAGGCGCTAGTTGTTCGTCGCTTAAAGGCTCTGGGTTTTTTTCAGTCATGGAGCGCAATTATACCTATTAGGAGCTTTAGGGCCTAATGTAAAGTGTGCCTCAATCAGTTCAGAACCTGTCAACAATAAAGCTCGCTTTAAAATATAGATAGGTTTATACGGTAAAATCAATCTATATGAGCTTAGCAAAAAGAATAATTCCATGCCTAGATGTTCGTGACGGAAGAGTTGTCAAAGGCGTCAAATTTATTGATATAAAGGACGCAGGCGATCCAGTCGAAGTCGCAAAGCGCTATGATAATGAGGGCGCTGACGAGATTACGTTTCTTGATATTACGGCTTCACATGAGGGAAGAAATACTACTATAGAAATGGTTGAAAAGATTGCCGAACAGGTCTTTATTCCCCTTACCGTTGGTGGCGGCATTCGTAAGGCCGAAGATGTTCGAGTAATGCTAAAGGCCGGCGCTGACAAAGTGGCAGTTAATTCTGCAGCTATTTTTAACCCCGACCTTATAAATGAGCTTTGCAGTATTTTTGGCTCTCAATGCATAGTCATAGCTATTGATGCGAAGCGAGTGTCAGATAGCCCGCCTAAATGGGAAATTTTTACTCATGGAGGGCGAAAGCCAACAGGCATTGACGCAATAGAGTGGGCTATAAAAATGACACGGGGGGACAATGGCGCTGGAGAAGTTCTTCTTACGTCCATGGACAGAGACGGCACTAAAGATGGCTTTGATCTTGAGCTTACTAAGGCGGTATCTGAGGCAATTGATGTTCCCTTGATCGCTTCTGGCGGAGTCGGAAACTTGCCACATTTATCCGAGGGCGTAATTGAGGGCGGCGCGGATGCGGTTCTTGCAGCAAGCATCTTTCATTTCGGGGAATATACAGTTGATGAAGCTAAAAAAGCAATGCAAGAAAACGGAATAGAAGTTAGGCTTTAGCCAGTTGAGTTTTTAAGTTCATCAGCGTATCATTACGCAGTTTTGACTCTAGGGAACACATGACAGTAAAAAAAGATTTTTGGGCGTTATTATCGATATTTATTCTGCCCATAGCCATTGGTACTTTATTTTTTTATTTGAATCCGACTTATTTTAGTCAGAATACGGTTAACTATGGTGAGCTTATTCGCCCAGTTATAACAACTGAAAAGACAGATATTGAATTTAAAGACGACGCTACTTTTAATGGTTTTTGGACGCTTGCATATGTTTCAAAGACTTGTGATAGTTTTTGTGAACAGGCTGTTGCAGATATTAAAACCATCCGCACCCTTATAAATATGGATATGCGCCGGATTCAAAGAGTTCTGATTACTGAAAACGGTTCGCTGCCAATGAGTAATGATGAAAATTTACTGATAGCTAAAGTTACTAATGAAAAATTAGCTACTAAACTTGCAAAGTTTCCAGAAAACTCAATTTTTCTAATTGATCCAATTGGCAACTTTATGCTGTACTACAACTCAACAGATATCAACATTAAGTTTGTACTCAAAGATCTTAAGCGCCTTCTGAAGTATTCTAGGATAGGCTGATGGGTAATCTTCCTTCTATTACAGATCTTTTAGGCCTTTGCAAGCTGAAAGTTGTTTCGCTTATTTTGCTTACAGCGGTTGTTGGGATGTTGTTAGCAGTTCCATATCTTCCTAATCTCTTTCTAATAGTTGTTTCTTCTGCAGGAATTTCATTAGCTGCAATGTCTGCTGCAGTTTTTAATCACGTGGTCGATGAAAAAATAGATGTAAAGATGTCTCGTACTGATCGCCGCCCACTGCCAGAAGGCAGAGTAACGCGAAACCAAGCGCTGATATGGGGCTTCTTTTTAGGTATTGTGGGTATTGCGCTTTTGGTAATTTTTGTAAATTTATTGACTGCACTTTTGACGCTCATTTCTTTGATTGGATATGCTGTTTTTTATACAATGTATCTAAAGAGGGCCACGCCTCAAAACATAGTTATTGGCGGCGCTGCAGGCGCTGCTCCTCCAGTTCTTGGGTGGACCTCTATAGCAGGGTCCCAGGGGATTGAATACGCGCTTTTGCTTTTTTTAATCGTCTTTATTTGGACGCCCCCACACTTTTGGGCATTAGCGATTCATAGGCGAGAGGAATATAAAAAAGCTGAGATACCAATGCTGCCAGTTACCCATGGCCTTGAATTTACGCGAGTACAAATTCTTTTATATACAGTGCTATTATTTTTGGTTGCTCTGCTGCCTTATCTCACTGGGATGAGCGGTTTAATTTACTTAGTTTCTGCTGCGACGCTAGGCGTACTTTTTTTAGGCTACTCTATCAAGATTTTTATAGAGCCAGATAATCCAAAGATTGCATTTAAAACCTTTAAATTTTCAATTAATTATTTAATGGTTTTGTTTTTAGCTTTGCTGCTTGACCACTATCTTTTGATGACCTTTGGAGTCTCTTCCTAGCAATGAGCTCGCTACTTCAAGTTTTTAGAGCGGTAGCTTCTGCAATGATTGGGGTGGGGAAAAAGAAAAATCTAGCGCAAGATTTTGAGTCTACAGAGAAGACCGGGCCTTGGCCCTATGTAATCGTTGGAATTATTATGACAGCGCTTTTTATTGGAACTATTCTATTCGCAGTCAGGCTTGTACTACCTTAGATTTTCGATAATTGTATCAATTGCCTTGGCCATAGCTTTAGGCTCATGGGGGCTTGTCAAAAGAGCCGTAAGTTTTAATTCTGGATTAAAAAGCAAATAACTACTTGTATGATCAATGTCATAGTGCGCAGTTTTAGTGTCGCCATGAGAGTCATGGTTGCTATGATCTTCCTGAGCTAATTTTTGCGATTCAACAACTTCATGATAAACCCCTAATGATTTACTAATCGTCATTAGCTCTTTCTGATGAGCCGTCAAGCCTAAAAATGAAGGATTAAAGGCGCTTGCAAACTGATCGAGTTTTCCAATATCACGCATAGGGTCTACCGAAATAAAAACCACCTGAAGCTCCTCTTGGTTTTCCAACATCTGGTAGGTCATATTAATTTTTGAAAGGTCTATTGGGCAAACGTCTGGACATGAAGTATAGCCAAAATATAACAGCGCCCATTTTTCTTTAGAAACTTCTGATAAATGCGTATCTATTGACTTGTCATTAATAAAGTTGAGCTTCTCTGAAACAGACTTTGCCTCAGGATATAAAGACGCCGCCGGAGCAACAGATTTTTTGAGCTCCTGCATATTTGGCGCAGCACCGAAGTAAAAAAAAGAAGCAATACCTGCAATCACGAGTACAAGAACTAAACAGATTTGGGCTGTTTTATTATTCATGTTATGAGGTAGTTTTTTGATTAAATATTTTATGTGCAAGGCTTATAAGGCTTAGTAGGAGGCCAAGCGCAACAGCGTTATGCATTACAGCAGCAAACATTGGTAACGACATGACTACATTGATAATTCCCAAGGCAACCTGAACTCCTAAAAGCGCGAGAATTATGACGATATTTTTTTGAAAAGCCACATAGTTTTTAAAAGCAAAAGACAGGGCTATGATCGCTGCAGTTACAACTAAAGCGCCAACCCTATGAACCATCTGAATGGCAGTTCTAGTCTGATTTTCTAACACACCAAACTCATAATCTACCCCAAGCTCGCCCCAATAATAGGCGTTTTTAAAGTCCATATCATCAGGCCACATTTGGCCCAAGCACGTTGGAAAATACTCCCCACAAGAAAGCGCCGCATAGTTGGTGCTTGTCCATCCACCAAGAAAGATTTGGAATATTAATAGTGCCGTGACAACAACAAACATTAGCTTGTGTGGTTTTGAAACAGACTGGTTAATTTGTATATTGGGGCGTTGATTTAAAAAAAGCCAAAACAACAAAGAGGTGGTTGTAAACCCCCCAAATAAATGCATCGTAACTATTCCAGGATGAACCTGTTCGGTAACCGTCCACATCCCAAGAGCACCTTGGAAGCAAACTAGCAAAAGTAAAGCGGCTGGCAGTTTTATAGATTGATTTTTTTCGCTCTTACGAAATGCTGCAAGTAAAAAAATTATGAGTATTGAAAGACCGAGCGTAGAGGCTGCATACCTGTGAACCATTTCTTTCCATGCTTTTGCAACATCAAGGGGCCTTTCATATTCACTCGAAATAACATCTGGAACCAACAATTGACCATAACATCCTGGCCAGTCAGGGCAGCCCAAGCCTGCGTCTGCAAGTCGGGTGTAAGCGCCAAGAATGACGACTATAAGCGCTAGAATTAATGATATGTTGATTGTTTTATTAAACATAGGCGTAAAGTAATTTAAGCAGAACGATATTTTAAATGAACCAAGTTAAATTATGAAAAATTAAGTTAATTAATTTTAACTCTCGATTTATATGTAGTGCCTTTTGTGAATATTTTCAATCTTTAGGGGTGTCTTTTTTATTGTCGCGATACTTAATGAAAAAAGTTCAACCATTATTGAGAATAAAGGTGAATTTTTACTTGGTAAAAAGGCCATATACAGGTATCATTTGATTGCATTTTTTATTTGATAATCGAAATTGCATATTTAAGAATTATATATTTTATTCACCATATAGCTAAACAAAGATTACATTCGGAGATTCTATGAAACTATTGTTCACACTTACTAGCGCATTTGTCGCACTTCTGAGTTCTAAGTCTGTCTTGGCAGAATACACGCTCAACATGACCAAAGGCGTTACAGATATTAGTAACGATATTTGGAACCTGCATATGATGGTGTTCTGGGTTTGTGTTGCTATTGGTGTTGTTGTTTTTGGAGCAATGTTTTATTCAATTATTGCGCACAGGAAATCAAAGGGAGCTAAAGCAGCCCACTTTCATGAGAGCACAACGGTAGAGTTTTTATGGACAGGGATTCCAATTTTGATTCTAATTGCAATGGCTATTCCGGCTTCAAAGACACTTATTGACATTGAGGTTCTGGATAAGGCTGATATGACTATAAAGGTAACTGGAGTAAGGTGGAAGTGGCAATATGATTATCCTGAAGAGGGCATAAGCTTTGCTTCTAATCTCGCACAATCGTCTATGGATGTTATCAAGGGAACACCTGAAGATCGTGAAGCTGTTCATAAAGAGGGCGGCTACCTTCGCGAAGTTGACAAACGTTTAGTCGTTCCAGTAGATACAACAATTCGTTTTTTGATTACATCAAATGATGTAATTCATAACTGGTGGGTTCCAGCGTTTGGCCTTAAGCAAGATGCAAACCCAGGATTTATAAATGATGCATGGGCAAAACCCAACATAATTGGAACTTATAGAGGTCAATGCGCTGAGCTGTGCGGAAAAGGCCATGGTTTCATGCCTATTGTTGTTGATGTTGTCTCTAAAGCTGACTACGCTGAGTGGGTTAAAAGTATGCAGGCTGAAAAAGTTGCTGAACTTGCAAGCGCTACTCAAGTTTGGACTGAGGCAGATCTTGTTGCAAAGGGAGAAACTGTATACAACGCAAACTGTTCGGGCTGCCATCAAAAAGATGGCACTGGTATTCCTGGTGTCTTTCCTGCAATGATTGGATCAGAAGTAGCCAATGGCCCAGCAGCATATCAGCTTAATCTAGTTATAAATGGAATGGGCGGAATGCCTTCATTTAAGATGCTAAGTGATTCTGATATAGCTGCAGTAATAACATACGAAAGAAGATCTTTTGGTAATAATGGATCAGTTGTTCAACCATCAGATGTTACATCTGCACGTTAATTTAAGGAGAAATATATGAGCTCAACTACAACGGCAGCATACGACGACCACGGTCATGGCCCTGAAAAAGGACTTCTAAGATGGGTTAAAACAACCAATCATAAAGATATTGGAACACTATATATGTGGTTTGCATTTGCAATGCTTCTTATAGGTGGTTCACTTGCAATGGGAATTCGAGCAGAGCTTTTACAGCCTGGCTTGCAATTATTTGAACCACAGTTTTATAACCAGCTGACTACAATGCATGGTTTAATTATGGTTTTTGGAGCGATTATGCCGGCCTTTGTTGGTTTGGCAAACTGGCTTATCCCTTTGATGGTAGGAGCGCCTGATATGGCTCTGCCAAGAATGAATAATTGGAGTTTTTGGATCTTGCCGTTTGCAGGAGCAATTCTTTTGAGTACGTTCTTTATGGAGGGTGGAGCGCCTGCTTTTGGTTGGACTTTTTACGCACCACTTTCAACCACGTTTGCTCCAGACTCAACTGACTTCTTCATTTTTGCAATTCACTTACTAGGATTTTCTTCAATTATGGGAGCGATTAACATTATTGCTACTGTTCTTAATATGAAGGCCCCAGAAATGCGATTAATGGACATGCCACTTTTTGTATGGACATGGTTAATCACATCGTTTTTATTAATTGGCGCAATGCCAGTTTTAGCAGGAGCTGTTACCATGATGCTGACTGATCGAAACTTTGGCACAGCATTTTTTGATGCTGCAGGCGGTGGTGATCCAGTAATGTTCCAGCATATTTTTTGGTTCTTTGGTCATCCAGAGGTCTATATTATGATTTTGCCAGCCTTTGGTATCATTTCTCATATTATTCCAACCTTTGCTAGGAAACCTCTTTTTGGCTACTCTTCAATGGTCTATGCAACGGCATCGATTGCATTTTTGTCATACATAGTATGGGCTCACCATATGTTCTTAACTGGAATGCCTGTGGCAGGCGAGCTTTACTTTATGTACGCAACAATGTTGATCGCAGTTCCGACCGGTGTAAAAGTTTTTAACTGGGTTGCAACGATGTGGAAGGGCTCTTTGAGCTTTGAAACTCCTATGCT
>CAJQTP010000009.1 GCA_905620445.1 uncultured Candidatus Thioglobus sp. | reverse complement strand
TTCCATTATTGTCATTCAGAGAAGCAAGCGCTCTTTTAATTTGAGCTTTTGGACTCTTTAAATTTGAACCTAATCCAATATAAGCTAACAATGAACCAAGGTTCCTATATGCTCACCTTGGTGTATCCTTGTTAAAACTTTATCTTCTCGCCCCCAAGCTATATTTGAAAACGTTTTAGATTTTGCAGCTTGCTTTGCAGCCATAACTTTTGAATACATTCCTCCAGAACCTAAAATCCCCCCAGTTTTTCCAGCCACTCGCTCTAACTTCTCATCATCAAAATGAATTTCTTTAATCAAGCTAGCATCTTTATTTAAACGAGGATCGTCATCAAAAACGCCGTGTTGATCTGTCAATATGATTAATCTTTCTGCGCCCAAAAGGTTTGCTACAAGTGCAGCCAAAGTATCATTATCACCAAACTTTATCTCTTCGGTTGCAACTGTATCATTTTCATTGATTACTGGAACTGCACCAAACTTCAGTAAATTATCTAAGGTTGCAGAGATATTTTCAAAATGTTTAGTATTTATAAGGTTGTCTTGAGTCAAAAGTACCTGAGCTGTATGAACATTATGCTTAGCAAATAGATATTCATAAGCCTGGACTAGTCCCATTTGGCCAACAGCAGCTGCAGCTTGAAGTTTATGAATATCGCTAGGCTTATCCTTCCAGCCAAGTCTTTTCATACCTTCAACAATTGAGCCACTTGATACTAAAACAACATCAATATTATGAGACTGCAGTTCTACAATCTGCTCAACCCATTCAGAGATTAAGTTTTTATCAATCCCTTTACCATTATTGGTTAAGAGGGCAGATCCGATTTTAACTACCCAGCACTTATTCTTCTTCATCTTTTTCTTCAATAAGGTCATACAAACCAAAAACCAAGGACTTGCAGCCCATACCATTTAATGCAGATATGTTAAACGCATTACCTTTGTATTTAACTTTTTTAAGAAAATCTTTAATTACCTTGTCTCTTATATCTTCTTGAATAAGGTCAATTTTATTAATAGCAACTAATCTGGGCTTTTCAAAAAGCTCATCATCAAATTTTTTTAATTCAGACTCAATAGTTAAATAGTTAGAAGCAGGATCTGAACCATCAGCTGGCAAGATATCAATCACATGAAGAAGTGCTTTTGCTCTTGAAAGGTGCTTGAGAAATTCAAATCCTAAGCCAACGCCTTCACTTGCTTTTTCAAGCAAACCAGGTATATCAGCCATAACAAAGTGATTATTGCCAGCCTTTACAACTCCAAGGTTTGGATGAAGGGTTGTAAAAGGATAATCAGCCACCTTTGGACGTGCGCCAGAGATTTGCCTGATTAAACTAGATTTTCCAGCATTTGGCATACCCAAAAGCCCGACATCTGCCATTACATTGAGCTCTAACCCAATTTCTCTAACCTCCCCAGGTGTTCCGGGTGACGTTTGCCTAGGTGCACGATTAATTGAAGATTTAAAACGAGCATTACCTAGTCCATGAAAGCCGCCTTTTGCAACCAAAAGATTTTGTTCATGTAATGTGATTTCACCTATCACTTCGTCCGTTGAAAGGTCAATTATTTTAGTTCCAAGTGGGACTTCAACATATAGATCAACAGCAGACTTCCCTCTACGATCACTTCCCTCTCCAGGCAATCCATTTTTAGCTCTATATAATCGGTTATAACGAAACTCACTTAGAGTATTAAGCCCTTCTTGGCCTCGGAAAAAAATACTACCGCCGTCACCACCGTCACCACCGTCTGGCCCACCATCTGGAATATATTTTTCGCGACGAAAACTAAGGCAGCCTCTACCACCCTTTCCAGCTTCGACCATTACGCTTGCAGAGTCAACAAATCTCATAATTTTTATGATTAATAATTAAATGAATAGCCAAGACCAAAAAAAATGGATCAATCTAAAACAAAATAGATGCAATAGAAGTTAAATGATAAAGCTATAATATCAGTCAATTATTATACCTTTTTTCTTATCGAAAGCCCTCTTCAAGATAAGCAATAGTATTCAAGTTAAATTATTTAATCATAGACTTTAGCTTACTGTTATTTATGAGAAATAAAAGTTCAATTAAACAAAATATAACTAAGTGGTTAAATGAATAGATTTATATATACAGTTTTAATTATTCTAAGTTTGCCATTTGCTCTTTTAAGGATTCTATTAAAAGACACTGAAAGCTCATCTTGGAAACGTAAGCTAAAAAATCAACTAGGTTATGTGCCTAAAACCTCAGGCAAGGTAATTTGGCTTCATTGCGTTTCTGTTGGCGAATTTAATGCGGCTAAGCCTCTAATTGAAAAGATATTTATTAAATTTCCACTCCATCAAGTTGTCATTTCAACAACAACTATTACAGGCTCTGCAGCCGTTGAAAACTTCTATAAAGAACAAGTCATTCATTGTTTTTTTCCTTTAGATATACCCTTCATAATCGATTCATTTGTAAAAAAAATTAATCCTGTTGTCTGCATTCTTTTAGAAACAGAAATTTGGCCAAATTTAATCACTAAGCTTAAAAATAAAAATATCCCAATCATGTTGGTTAATGCTAGGTTATCAGATAGGTCTTTCAAAAAATATAATAAATTCTCATCTAAACTAGTTAGCTCTTCTCTAAACAGGTTAAGCATCATATGTTCTCAAAATGAAAGCTCTTCAAAACGCTTTATCTCACTTGGCGCTAATAATAAAAACATTATTACTACTGGAAGTTTAAAGTTTGATTCCAATGAGTCTACTAATCGAAAAACTGTTCAAGCATTAAAGAATATAACAGGGGATCGAAAAATTGTTGTTTTTGCAAGCACAAGGGAAGGTGAAGAATTACAAATAATCAAAAGCTATCTCGCCCTTAAAAGCAAATTTAGCGCACTTCTTTTAATCATTCCAAGGCATCCAGAAAGATTTAATGAGGTTTTTAATATCGCCAAAGACAATGGTCTTAACGTTAAAAGAAGATCATTGGGTGATCACTGTGAAGAAAATACAGACATATTGATTGGAGATAGTATGGGAGAAATGATGTCTTATTACAGTATAAGTGACATAGCATTTATAGGTGGAAGCCTTTCAAATAATGGTGGCCAAAATATGCTAGAAGCTGCATCATTATCTAAGCCAATCATTTTTGGTCCAAGCCTATTTAACTTTGAAGAAATTTCGAAGAAGCTTTTAGATGATGAATCTGCTATAAAGGTTAATAGCAGTGATGAACTAATGAAAAGTATTTCTGATCTACTTTTAGATGATGAAAAGAGAAAATTAATTGGGCAGAGAGCAAGAGCTACTTTTGAAAATAATCGCGGCGCTGTAGCTAAAGTATTTAAAGCAATTGCACCGCATATTACAGATATTTAAAAATAATCCTTTAAGCGCCTTCTTTCAAATAGATTTCACTATCATTATCTAAGAACTCTTCAGATTTCTTATCCATTTCAATTTGAATTTCCTGAATTTTTTTAACTTCTTTGGCGTCTAATCCTTTGATGTCTTGAGAAATCTTCATAGAACAAAACTTAGGTCCGCACATAGAGCAAAAGTGCGCCGTTTTTGCGGCTTGTTTTGGAAGAGTTTCATCATGAAAACTTCTCGCAGTATCAGGATCAAGACCAAGATTAAATTGATCTTCCCACCTAAATTCAAAGCGGGCTTTTGAAAGAGCATTGTCTCTGATTTGAGCCCCAGGATGGCCCTTAGCCAGATCAGCGGCATGAGCTGCAATCTTATAAGTAATAATTCCCGTCTTAACGTCATCTTGATTCGGCAGTCCCAAGTGCTCTTTAGGGGTCACATAACAAAGCATTGCACAGCCATACCAGCCTATTTGAGCTGCTCCAATAGCTGAGGTAATATGATCATAGCCAGGAGCTATATCTGTTGTAAGTGGGCCTAGTGTATAAAAAGGCGCCTCTCCACACTCTTCAAGCTGCTTTTCCATATTGTCTTTAATCATATGCATTGGAACATGACCAGGACCCTCAATAAAGGTTTGAACGTCGTGCTTCCAAGCTATTTTTGTTAATTCACCTAATGTTTCAAGTTCACCAAACTGCGCAGCATCATTGGCATCTGCAATGCAACCAGGTCTTAAGCCATCGCCTAAGGAGAAAGTCACATCGTATGCCTTCATGATTTCACAAATATCTTCAAAGTGCGTGTAAAGAAAACTCTCAGTATGGTGAGCGAGACACCATTTGGCCATAATTGATCCACCTCTTGATACAATTCCTGTAACTCTATTCATAGTCAACGGAACATATTTAAGGCGAACACCTGCATGAATAGTAAAGTAGTCAACTCCTTGTTCTGCTTGCTCAATTAGAGTATCTCTAAAAACCTCCCAAGTTAAATCTTCAGCAACACCTTTAACTTTTTCAAGAGCTTGATAGATTGGAACAGTTCCAACAGGAACAGGTGAATTACGAATTATCCACTCACGAGTTTCATGAATATTTTTTCCAGTAGAAAGGTCCATGATAGTGTCAGCACCCCATCGAACTCCCCAAACCATTTTTCCTACCTCTTCATCAATTGAAGATCCTAAGGCTGAATTACCAATATTTCCATTAATTTTCACCAGAAAGTTTCTACCTACAATCATAGGCTCGGTTTCTGGGTGGTTAATATTGTTAGGAATAATTGCACGACCTCGGGCAACCTCATCTCTTACAAACTCAGGGGTAATAATTTTAGGAGTTGAAGCGCCAAAGCTTTCACCTTTGTGCTGCCCAACTTGGTCTTTATACTCTTGCCAAAGACAATTTTCTCTAATGGCAATGTATTCCATTTCTGGAGTAATGATGCCTTTCTTAGCGTAGTGCATCTGAGTAACATTTTTTCCTTTTTTTGCCTTTCTTGGTGCTTTTAAATGCTCAAATCGAAGCTCATCAAGTTTTTTATTATTTAGCCTTTCATTCGAAAATTTTGAGCTGACGCCATCTAGAACTTCAGTGTCATCGCGCTCTTCTATCCAATTAGAGCGAAGTGAGTCAATTCCCTCTCTGTAGCTAATCATTTTATTGGGATCTGTATATGGACCAGAAGTATCATAAACGTGGATTGGTTCATTTTTTTCAGCAAGGTCACCAATCGTATCAGTGAGTTTAATTTGCCTCATTGGAACCATAATATCGTCACGGGATCCTTTGACATAAATTTTAGTTGAATTGGGAAAAGGCTTAATAAATGCCTCATTAATGCTTGATAGACTAGTAAGAGTTTCGGATGATTGCTTCATTATTGTATAATTTAGTTAAAGTTACTTGAGGAAAGAAAATGTCCATTTTAACTCATCGACCAAGAAGAATGAGAAAACACGAATTTAATCGCTCATTAATTCGTGAAAACACTTTAAATGTAAGAGACCTCATTTATCCATTGTTTATCATTGAGGGTGAAAAGAAAAAAGAAAAAATTGATTCAATGCCTGGAATTGAAAGACTTAGTATTGATCAATTATTGATTGAAGCTAAGGAAATTGTTGATTTAAAAATTCAAGCAATTGCTTTATTTCCAGTAATCTCCCCCGACAAGAAAACACTAGAAGCTGCAGAATCTTACAACCCTGACGGACTTGTTCAAAGAGCAGTAAGAGCGCTTAAAAGAAGTTTTCCGGAACTTGCAGTTATTACAGATGTTGCTCTTGATCCTTTTACAAGTCATGGACTAGATGGCATTATTGATAGTAATGGATACGTCCTTAATGATGAAACAGTTAATATTCTAATTAAACAATCTTTATCTCATGCTCAGGCAGGTGCAGATATTGTCGCTCCTTCTGACATGATGGATGGCAGAATTGGAGCTATACGTTACGCTCTAGAGGAGCAGGGCTATATTCACACAAATATACTTGCTTACTCCGCCAAATACGCTTCTTCTTTTTATGGTCCTTTTAGGGATGCCTTAGGATCTGCTGCAACTCTAGGTAAATCTGATAAAAAAACTTTTCAGATGGACCCTGGAAATTCTGATGAAGCAATCCGCGAAGTTGAGCTTGATATTTCTGAAGGCGCTGACATGGTTATGATTAAGCCAGGCTTGCCTTATCTTGATATAGTCTCCAAGGTAAAACAAACCTTTGGGGTGCCTACTTTCGCTTATCATGTTAGTGGGGAGTATGCAATGATTAAAGCGGCTAGTCAAAACAAATGGATTGATGAAAAGTCAACTGTTCTTGAGACGCTTCTTTGCTTTAAAAGAGCTGGTGCAGATGCTGTATTGACCTACTATGCCAAAGATGCAGCCAAATGGATGCAAGATTAATTATATAAACCTTACATACTCAAGCTTAATGAAATAGAAGATACAAATGAACCAAAAAATAGCCTTCTACTTGCTTTCAATAATTGCAATATTTTTTATTGGCTATAACTATTCACAATTCAATATAGAGCCTGCAAAGCCTGAAATTATTATTATCAACAATAATGATGAGGTTGAAAAACATAAATCAAGCATCTTAAGTCTTCAACTGCAACTTGAAGAACTTAATAATCAACTTATATTATCGCTTGACGGGCTCAAAAAAACTTCACAAAAACTCAACCTGTCTTCAGGCAAGATTCAGAGTCTTGAAGGAGAGCTAAGCTCAATTGAAGGTGCATACAACCTAAGTGTTGCATCCCTTAAAAAAAGTAATGCTGAGCTTTTAAAAAATAAGAATACTTTAAAAGAGTTAAAGAGCGCGCTGTCAAAATCCGAACTGCACATTCAAACAATTAAATTTGATCTTGAAATTGCAGAAGCACTTCTTAGAGCTAAATAAGACCTTCCAAATTTATATTTTTAAGAGTAGTACTGAACTATCTGAGATAAATCCTCTCGAGGAGTTCTGTAACTATTAATGACTTTAGTTTTATCTTCGTAACCTAAAGCCATTCCACACAGAACAACCTTATCTTTAAAGAATGGGTACTCTTGCCTAACAATTTCGGGATATTCACCAAGAGCCGCCTGTGGGCATGTTGCAAGTCCATGCTCAACGGCTGATAGCATAACGGATTGTAAAAACATGCCGTAATCCATAAAAGAGCCCTTTTCTAATGACCTATCTATAAAAAAAAGAAGGACAACGGGCGCACCAAAAGCTTGATAATTAAGAGCCCACTGGTCAATTTTTTTTTGTTTATCCTCTCGACTAATTTCTAATGTGGAATACATCAGTATTCCACAAGCCTTTCTCCTCTCTTTATACTCGCCAGCCCATTCGCTGGGGTAGTAGTTATAATCCATAGTGCCTTTATTCCCAGCGCGAAAAGTCTCTTCTAGCTTATTACAAAGTGTTGTTTTACTGTTGCCGGTAATTACTGCTATTTGCCAAGGCTGAGTGTTTACACCAGAAGGCGCAGTTTTTGCTTGCTCTATAATTGCATTCACAATCTCAATCGGCACCTCTTTATCCAGAAAAGACCTAGTTGATTTACGTTCTGAAAGTGCCTGTTTTACATCCATTCTTTTTCTCCACTACTATAAATAAGACTCTCTTTAATTAATTACAAAGGGTTAAATTGACGAACTAATTTTCAATCAAATGTTTTCATATTTTTTTAGGCTTTCTTCAGCACTGATGATTTTTAATGCTTTCCAGGTGCCTTGAATATGATGCCTCATGAGCATTTCTGCAAAATTAGGATCTCTGTTAGATATGGCATTAGCTATAGCTGTATGCTCAACTATTGCTATCTCAGCTCTAGCAGGAGTTTTCAGAATATATTTTTTACACATTCTGATTAAATAGTACAGTCTTACTTCAATATGATTACTTAACCATTCATTGCCACATCTAGAATAAATAAACCTATGAAAGTCTTCGTTACCTTCTTGCTGAATAAATAGATGGTCACCTGAGGTTTTAATATAATCCTTATGATGATCTATTAAACGATACATTTCGTCAATATCAGCTCGCGTCATATTAATAGCAGCAAGACGAGTTGCAAAACTCTCAGTTGCCTCACGCATTTCATAAAGTTCACGGATTTTGGTGTAATCCAAGATTGTAATTCTAGAGCCTGAGTACGGCGTTCGTATAACTAAATTTATATACTCAAGCTGATGAAGTGCTTCACGCAATGGCCCACGAGTTATGTTGTATTGCTTCGCTAAATTCACTTCAACGATTTTTTGTCCTTGCTGAATAACACCCTCAACAATGTCATCTCTTATTTGCTTAAACACGTCATTAGACAATGTAGATGGTTTTTTTGACATTGCTTACTCATTAATATAAATAAAGCATTTAGTTTAACAAACTATTGATTATATTTGATGGAACAGCTCAAGAATTTCTAGACAATAAAGAACTTCGCTATCAACACTTGGCAATTTAATAAATAGTGATAAAATCATTTTATTAAAGGTTAACCTTTAACTAAATAAATCTTTTTTCCTCTGACGCGTTATTAGTAACAATAATTATTAAGGTAGATTTATTAAAAAAATTAGTCATAATTAAGACTAAACACAAGCAACTAAATAAGGAGAATACATATGGGTATGCCAGGACCATTTGAACTGATTATTATTTTAGTAATCGTATTGCTTATTTTTGGTGGCAAACGCCTCAAGAATATCGGAGGAGAGCTTGGAGGAGCAATCAAAGGCTTTAAATCTTCCATGAAAGGATCTGAAAAAGATGATAAAGATGATAAAGATGATAAAGATGACATCATTGAAGCTAAAGTTGAAGCGACAGATGATGATACTGTTAACAAATAAAAGCTTATCTTTTTTATTCTAATATAGATCACTATGTTTGATTTTGGTTTTTGGGAAATTGCTATTATTGCTGTCATCACACTTATTGTGGTTGGGCCTGAAAGAATGCCCTCGCTAGCTCGAAAAGCTGGTGTTTATGCTGGAAAACTCAATAAATTTGTAAAAAAAATTAAATACGATATTGACGAACAGATAAAGGTCGACGAACTCAAAGATCAACTCTCTTTCGAGGATGAAAAGTCAACTCTTTCAGAAACACTAGATGATGTTAAAGCTAGCTCAGAAGACTCTAAACAAGAAATTATTAAGGCCTCTGAAACAGAGCCACAACCCAAAGAAGAATTAGAAGATGAGGTTGAAAATATCGACTTTACACTAGAAGAGCACATTAAATCTGGGCTCAAAAAAAAGAAATAGATCGCTAATCTAACAATTAAAAAAAATGTCTGAAAAATCGGTAAAACTCAAAAAAATGCCCATAGTTCAACACCTTGTAGAACTGAGAAGTGCCCTTTTGCGTTCGGTTATTGCGATAGTAATTTTTTTCTTAATGCTGTTTCCATTTGCAAACGAGATATATACCTTTATAGCTGCACCAATTGTTCAGGCGATCCCGGGCTCAAATCTGATTGCAATTGGGGTTATTTCTCCATTTTTAACTCCCTTAAAAATGTCATTAATTCTCGCTGTATATATTGCTATGCCGTATTTACTCTATCAGATATGGATATTTGCTGCGCCCGCACTCTATCGACATGAAAAAAAATTAATCCTTCCTCTCGTAGTATCATCAGCACTTCTTTTTTACACAGGCTTGCTCTTTTCTTTCTATATTGTTTTTCCTGTTATCTTTAATTTCTTATCAACTGTAGGGCCTTCTTCAGTAGACTTTGCTCCAGATATTCAATACTATCTTGATTTTATTATAAAGGTCTCTTTTGCTTTTGGAGTTGCGTTTGAAGTTCCTATTGCAACAATCCTTCTTATAATGTTTGGAGTTACTACAGCTGAGAAACTGAAAAAAAATCGCGCTTATATAATTATTGGTTCATTTGTTCTCGGAATGATATTAACGCCTCCAGATATTATTTCACAGTTTCTCATTGCAATTCCAATGTGGCTATTATTTGAAGCTGGTCTTATTTTCTCGGCTTTCTTCAAAGTTCGGATAAATAATAAAACTCCAACTAGTGACGACAATAAAACCAAAGCAAATGATTGGGCTGATGACGAGCATAACGCTATGATGGATAAAATTGAATCTGAGATGAATAATAAAAATGATTCGGACAAATAGCTGATTGTCCCTATCAAAGTCTAACTCTCTATTTTCTTCCTAGGTTTTATTGGTTTCGCATAAAGAACTATTATATTTCCAATAATAATCAAAATAACGCCCACAAGCCCAATCAAACTCCATTGATAGTCCTCAAATAGAGTTGAAAGTAATAAGGCAATAGTTGGCGTAAAAATATTAACATAGGACGCTTTATCAGCGCCAATATTACCTACCAACTTGAGATAAACACCAAAACCAACTACAGATGCCACTAGCGCTAAATAAATTAGGGACGCAACATAACTATAGCTTGTGCTAAAGCTGAAACTAATGTCGCTAAAAGATATATAAGTAACAAGGATAAGCGACCCATAAAGCATACTAAAAGCATTGCTCTGAATTAGTGGGATTTTTCTAGCCTGCATTTGACCTGAAAGCAGCATTCCTATTGATGCAAAGAAAGTTGCAAGCAGCATCCATAAAAAGCCTTTTATAATTTCTGAGTCTAGTGACCAGTCAGCACTACTAATCTCACTTGAAAATATAATTGATAGTCCTGCAATTCCAATTAGTGCTCCAAATAATATAGGTAATCTAACGGGCTTTTTAAAAAAAATAAAGCCATTAAGGACAGTAAATAAAGTGAGCGTTGAAAAAATAAGGCAGACCACGCCCGTTGTTAAATAGGAGGTTCCAAAGTAGGCACAAATATAATTAACACAGAATAGAAAAAAACCTAAAATAATCCAGTTCAAGTGGTCTCGCCATGAGAAAGATAGCTTAAGCCCTCTCGCAAAGCACCAAATAAAAAGCATAAATGATGCGAGTAGAAAACGCCATACTATTGAGACTTGAGGAGCTACATCACCTAATTGAAAGCTAATAGCAAACCAAGAAGAGCCCCATGCAAGGAGAACAATAAAATATAGGAATGCATTCATCTTTTATTATTTATTAGACTGGCAGGAAAAAGACTACTGGACTCTATTTGCAATCAAATCATTAACCACACCAGGCTCAGCCAAAGTAGAGGTATCGCCTAAATTTGAATAATCATTCTCAGCTATTTTTCTTAGTATTCGCCTCATAATCTTGCCTGACCTTGTTTTTGGAAGGCCCTGAGCAAATTGAATTTTATCTACCGTTGCAATTGGACCTATTTCTTTCCTAACTAAAGCCACTAAGTCTTTTTTAAGTTCCTCAGTACCTTCAACGCCAGTCATAAGAGAGACATAGGCATAGATACCTTGACCTTTAATGTCATGAGGCATTCCTACCACTGCAGATTCACTTACAGCACTATGAAGCACCAGTGCTGATTCAATTTCTGCTGTCCCCATACGGTGGCCTGAAATATTTAACACATCATCTACCCTTCCAGTAATCCAATAATAACCATCGGCATCTCTCTTGACCCCATCACCAGCAAAATATTTCCCAGGATAGGTTGAAAAATAGGCCTCAATAAAGCGCTCATGGTTGTTATAAAGCGTTCTCATTTGACCTGGCCAAGAGCGAGCAAGCGCCAGGACGCCTGAAGCTTCACCTTCTAAAACCTCTCCTACCTCACTAAGCACTTGTGGCTCAACACCAAAAAAAGGCTTTGAGGCTGACCCAGGCTTTAAAGGTGTTGCAAAAGGCATCGGGGTAATCATGTGTCCACCTGTTTCAGTTTGCCACCAAGTATCAACAACTGGACATCGTGCATTGCCAACTACGTTGTAATACCACTCCCATGCCTCAGGATTTATAGGCTCACCGACGGTGCCTAAAATCTTCAAGCTAGTTCTTGAAGTCTTCTGAACGAGTTCATTTCCCGCTCCCATCAAAGCTCTAATTGCTGTTGGGGCGGTATAAAAAATATTAACCTGGTGCTTATCAATAACTTGCCAAAATCTTGACGCATCTGGGTAAGTAGGGATTCCTTCAAACATTAACGTAGTTCCGCCATTTGCAAGCGGGCCATAGACAATATAAGAGTGTCCTGTAACCCAGCCAACATCAGCAGTACACCAATAGATGTCTCCCTCTTGATAATCAAAAGTATACTTGTGAGTCATTGCGGCATAAAGAAGGTAGCCTCCTGAGGTATGAAGAACGCCTTTTGGCTTTCCTGTTGAGCCCGATGTATATAGAATAAATAATGGAGTTTCAGCATCGAACATTTCACATGGAAAGTTATCTGAAGCATCTTCAACTAGATCGTGATACCAAACATCTCGATCGTTCCAACTAACCTCCCCACCGGTTCTTTTAACTACAATAATAGAATCAACACAATCACAATCTTTTGTAGCTATATCAACATTACTTTTTAAAGGCACCGATTTCCCGCCACGAACGCCTTCATCAGCTGTAATGACTAATTTGCATTCACTATCTAAAATTCTATCTCGAAGAGCATCAGGTGAAAAGCCGCCAAAAACAACTGAATGGATTGCTCCAAGTCTTGCGCACGCAAGCATAGCAACAGTTGCCTCAACAATCATAGGCATATATAAGCATATGCGATCTCCCTTTACAACTCCCAAATCTTTCATGCCATTAGCAAACTTACAAACTCTTTTGTGAAGGTCTTTATAGGTTATCGATTCACTTGAGCTAGGATCATCGCCCTCCCAAATAATTGCCACTTGGTCAGCACGCTCAGGTAAGTGGCGATCTAAACAGTTATATGAAACATTTAAAGTTGCTCCTTCAAACCAAGCAATCTTTCCTTTGGAAAAATCAACGTCAGAAACTTTATTCCACTTCTTTTCCCAATCAACAAATATTTCGGCTTGCTCTGCCCAAAATTTATCTGGATTGCTCATTGATTGTTCATACATAGACTCATAAGTCTTAGCATTAATTAGTGGCTCTCTATCACTTTTCATTATTGGATATGTCATGTCATTCCTTTATAGATTGATATAGCAAAAATGTATATTACCAAAAAACATTCAATGAAGTTTAAAGGATATATTTTGAATCTTACAAAAAAAAATGACGCATTGCGTCATTTTTTTTAAGAAAAGAAATATTTACTCTTCCTCTTCTTTTATTGCTAGATCATCACTTTCTACTTCTGCGTCAAGCTTTACATCCGAAAGCTCAGCTGAAACTTCATTTATCTTAGCTTCTTGAGCAAGTCTATCATGTGCATTAAGTTCTTCTTCCATTGCATACTCTTCAGTCAAAATCGAAGCATCAATTAAACCTGCTTCAATTTCTCTCAATGCTACCACTGTAGGCTTATCTTTACCAACATCTAAAGTAGATCTAAATCCACCAGAATTTAGTTGATGAGCACGTTTTGCAGCAACCAAAACTAATTCAAATCGATTCTCAACCTTGTCTAAACATTCCTCTACTGTTACTCTTGCCATAATCTTAGTTAACCTATTTTGATGAGATGATAAAATAAAGCAATTTTACTTTAATATGCCTAACATGGAAAGACTTATTGTGCTTGATACTGAGACAACTGGAATTCGACCAGACGAGGGTCATCGCATCATTGAAGTTGGCGCTGTACAAATATTAAATAGAGAAATAACAAGCACCGAATTTCATAAATATATTCAGCCAAATCGAACAGTTGGTGACTCTGTCAATATCCACGGCATTACAGATAAATTTTTAATAAATAAGCCCCAGTTTGATCAAATTTCTAATGACTTATTATCTTTTATTGAAGGGGCAACCTTAGTTATTCATAATGCGCCATTTGATCTAGGCTTTCTGGACAATGAATTAAAAATAAATGGCATTAACAAAAAGATAAAAGACATATGTCAAATCATAGATACCCTAGAATTATCTAAAGAGCAGCGTCCAGGCACTATGCATAATTTAGATGCATTGTGTAGGCGGTTTGGAGTTGATACTAGCGCTAGAACCAGGCATGGAGCTTTACTTGATGCGCAAATCCTTGCCCAAGTCTATCTTTCAATGACTGGAGGTCAATCTATATTATTTCAAGAAAGCTCTGACATTGAGTCTCAGATAAGTGACCCTGCGCTAATCAAAAAAAATATTGCTAATAAGGACAATATCAAGGTTATCTATGCAAATGAAAATGAAACTGAGCTTCATAATAACTACTTTAAATAGCAAATAAATAGTACAAATAAAATACATGAAATATGGCTTAAATTAGGCATTGACTAACATTCCTATCACAGTATAATTACACACCTTCGGAGTGTGGCGCAGTCTGGTAGCGTATCTGGTTTGGGACCAGGTGGTCAGAGGTTCGAATCCTCTCACTCCGACCAAAATTTATCATTAAAGTGCAAGACCTAAACTTTATTAAAGCAAAGTTATTGCGCCCATAGCTCAGCTGGATAGAGCAACGGCCTTCTAAGCCGTAGGTCATACGTTCGAATCGTATTGGGCGCACCACTTTTATATATTATGGCGGGAATAGCTCAGTTGGTAGAGCCCCGGATTGTGATTCCGGTTGTCGCGGGTTCGAGCCCCGTTTCTCGCCCCACTTCCTATTAGGGTTTCAGCCTAATACTCAACTAAAAAGAAGTCAAAAGTCCTTTTCCGTGCACTTTTCCGTGCACTTTATTTGGAGAAGTGTTATGGCTTACATTCAAAAAGTTAAACGTAAACAAGATATTAACTATCGTGTCTTTATTAAGGCTGGTTCAAAAAGAATAACAAAGACCTTTAACAGTAAAAGAGCTGCAGTTCAATTTGCTAATGCTATTGAAAGTGATAGAAATAAATTACTTGCATACACTCAATCAAAGTCTCGAACATTACTCTCTATAGTAATAGATAAATACCTAAGCAGTGAGTACAAAGGAACTAGGGTAAATGATGAAAGACGTAAGCTCAGTTTTTGGCTTGAGGCGTTAGGTGATAAACCTATAATTTATATTACAACTATAGATATTAATCAAGCTATAAGTACCCTTCCATCTCATTTTAAGAATGCCACCATTAACCGCTATATATCAGCTATTTCAGTTGTCTTTTCTTATGCCTGTAGACAGTATGGACTTCACACAAACCCTGTCCGCAATATCCCCTCTCTGCCAGAGAATAATGAGCGAATAAGGTTCTTATCCGAAGCTGAAAGAACAAGCTTATTTAAGGCTTGTAGAGCCTCTCAGTGGGATAAATTGTACCTATTAGTACTGCTTGCTATAACGACTGGAGCACGCAAGGGAGAACTTACTAAACTTAGGTGGAATGACATCGATTTTGATAGAAGAACGGCTTATGTTGCTACCACTAAAAATGGTCAGCCTAAGGTATTACCTCTGACTGATTCTGTTATTAAAGTGCTGCAAGTATTTGATACTAAAGATAACAGTCTAATCTTTGCCTCTAAGGTTAAAGAAGAGGTTGCTTATTGCTTTACAAAGCCTTGGAAGAAGGCACTCGAGGACGCCGAAATTAAAGACTTTAAATTCCACGACCTTCGTCATTCCTGTGCTTCGTATTTAGCCCAATCAGGGGCTTCTTTGCTCGAGATAGCAGATGTTCTAGGACATAAACAAATCAGTGTTACTAAACGCTATGCACATCTGTGTATTGAACATAAGTCTAGTTTGATTAATAGAGTGTTGGGTGGTATTTAGATTCAGAATAAACTACAATTGATTTATGCTTAAGAATTTTCTAGAAAAAACCTCATCCTTCCTATCAGCTGGACGACCTGAAATATACAAAGAACATCCTATTGCTCAGTTAATCAGAGATGAAGGTAAGAAGATTATTGAATCTAACCTTCCAAGAAATCTAAAGGACTATAAGGTAGAGGGTTCTGCGGGTAGAGGTCAATGGGCAGATATACCATGGGTTTCAGTCTACAACTTATCTGTCACTGATAAAGCAAATAGAGGTTACAATGCGATATTCTCACCTCTGTATTAATCATAAGTCGAACCTTATTAATAAAGTGATGGGTGACATTTAGTTTCAGACTTTGGAGGTATGAGGACTCATTGTTTTAAACTAAAGCAATAATATTCAAGAGAGCTAAAATTAACCATAGTGTTTAAAGGGTATATACTAGAAATTTGAACTTTCATTTTAATTCAATTCTGAAAAAACTACTAACACTCCTACTCCTATTTACGAGTTACTCAGCATTTTCTGGCGTGTCATTTGTTGATGGTTACAATGTTTCTGCTCAAGAAACAGGTCCCAGAGAAATAGCCTTTAGCAGTGATGGAACTAAATTCTTTGTTACAGGTTATCAAGGTTTTGATGTTGGTGAATACAGTATGAGCACTGCTTGGGATGTTTCTACTGCATCTTATACAGATGCTTTTATTGTTAGTAGCCAAACTGGAGTTGGTGTAAGTGGTTTAGCCTTTAACACAAATGGAACAAAGATGTTTGTTATGAGTTATGGCAGTGACCAAGTTCATGAATATGCATTAAGCACAGGTTGGGACGTTTCCACTGCCTCTTATACAGATGGTTTTGATGTTTCATCTCAAGACACAGAGCCAAGGGGATTAACATTTAGCACAGATGGAACAAAGATGTTTATTTCAGGTGATATTGGCAATGATATTAATGAATATACTTTAAGCACTGGCTTTGATGTTTCCACTGCATCTTACGTTGATAGTTTGGATGTTTCTTCTTACGACACTGGTGTTAGAGGAATGGCATTTAATGATGATGGAACAACATTGTTTTTCCATGGTCAACAAAATGACAAAGTACATAGTTGGAAGTTAAGCACAGGGTATGATATTTCTACTAACACTTATAATGATAGTATTAGTCTTCCTTCTTTTGATACAGGTGCTGAAGCAATAGTTTTTAATAACGATGGAACTAAATTGTTTGTTTCAGGTAATGATGATAATACTATTGACGAATATACGTTAACTACAGGCTTTGAATTAATCAGCACTGCACCAACCCTATCTTCCTCCTCCCCTTCTGATGGGGCAACTGGGGTAGCAGTAGATGCCAATATTGTGCTGACCTTCAGTGAAGCTGTGGATGTTGAGAGCGGTAACATTGTCATTAAAAAGTCATCCGATGACTCAACCGTTGAGACCTTCGATGTTACTGGCTCATTAGTCACTGGAGCGGGTACGACAGAGATTACTATTAATCCATCAACAACTCTGGATGGAGAAACAGGCTATTACATCACCATTGCTGCTACTGCCTTTGATGATGTTGACAGTGCTTCTTATGCTGGAATCACTGATTCGACAACGCTAAACTTTACAACTGCTGATGTTGGTGACCCAACCCTATCTTCCTCCTCCCCTTCTGATGGGGCAACTGGGGTAGCAGTAGATGCCAATATTGTGCTGACCTTCAGTGAAGCTGTGGATGTTGAGAGCGGTAACATTGTCATTAAAAAGTCATCCGATGACTCAACCGTTGAGACCTTCGATGTTACTGGCTCATTAGTCACTGGAACGGGTACGACAGAGATTACTATTAATCCATCAACAACTCTGGATGGAGAAACAGGCTATTACATCACCATTGCTGCTACCGCCTTTGATGATGACTCGAGTAACTCCTATGCTGGAATCACTGATTCGACAACTCTAAACTTCACAACTGTAGCTACTAATTTACCATCCCCCCTTGATAAAAAAGATGTCATAGGCTCAATAGAAGCTTGGAGTAATATCTCATCTGAATGGATAAAATTCAATATCGACAATGCATTTGATAGAATCAATTGGTTAAATCGTCAGCGAGGCTCAAATCAAACTTCACATCAAGGCATTAAGCTGAGTTTTGTCGATACGCTTATTGATAAAATAATGAACAACTTACCCGGTACAGCACTCCGTGATATTGACGCTGTTGATACCGCCGCCTCAATGATAGGAGGCAGTAATGCTACCTTAGATGAGGTGAGTGACAATGCTGAATCAAAAGCCAATGATATTGCCATTAATGAAGCCGCAAGACTCAGAGAGGCTCTCATAGGCTCACTTAACCCTAGCTTTGGACCAGTCATTGGCGACTGGTCAGTGTGGACTAAGGGCAGGATTGTTATTGGTAAGACCGATGCCTCGACTACTGCCTCTAAACAAGAGATAGATGCTCAATCGATTTCACTCGGTTTTGACAAGCCTGTAGGTGATGATGAACTAATGGGTTTTGTCCTCAGTATCGGACAGAACAATAACGATATAGGAACCGCCTCAACCAATGTTAAATCAGACAACTATAGTCTCTCGAACTACAATGTAATTAAATTAAACAACAACACAAAAATAGAAAATGTCTTTGGTTTTGGTCATCTTGAGTTTGATACCCTTCGCAGTGATGGCTCAGATATCTTAACAGGCAAAAGAAAGGCTAAGCAGCTGTTCCTATCAACTACCTTTAAACCAGAAGACACTAGATACGTTGGCAACTGGAAGGTCTCACCCTACAGTAAAGTGTTATTAGCCAATACTCGTTTAAACAGCTTTAGTGAGAGTGGCGGTGCTACTGCACTGACATTTAATAAACAAGAGATTAGAGATGCTGGATTAAGTGTTGGTATGGATATAAACTCTACTGTTACTGTTAATAATGCAACGATTAACCCATATGCTAAACTTGAGTACACTAGATTATCATCAAAGACATCGGCACCGATGCATTACAACAATGAGGATGCTAGTTCCTATACCTATACAGCGAACCTTAATAAACAAATCAAGAATTGGAAGTTAAAGCTGGGCGCAGACCTAATAACGGAGTCTGGTTGGAATAGCTCTGTAAGTTACACCAGAGAGCAGCCTTTTGGTTCTGGACAAGCTTCAAAGTATAGCAATAGTTTTAGCTTTAATACGGGTACTAGTTTTTAAGGCTTAGTAATCGAAAAGACTGATAATTTAATTACCATCCTTCCCCCATATACTTAGATTGCAGAACACTATAAAAGGAGCTAGAAATAATCAGAGACCGAAACCCCCTCCTTACGCTCTCTATGTCCCCCTAAGCTAGAGCAACTAGCTTCCTTCTGTTAATGAACTTAACATTATCCATTAGCTCCTCAAGTACACTTAAGTAGCTCAGCTGCACAATGAATGAATCATAGACTGTCAACACTGGAATACGTCTTTTAACTAGCTCAATCACCACTTCAAAGACAATATCAGATTCCCAACACTGAATCATATCACCATACTGCTTACCTCTCATATAGTAGTCTTTAACTAGAGAATGCTTAGTAAGGAACTTATCAATTATGATGGAGGCGCTTACCTTCTTCTTATAAGATAACCATTCTTCATGCTGGAAAATATCTTTAGCAGCAGCACCTGGTTTAGCCGCTTCTCTTTTATAATGATTACCTACCGAAATCGCAGTTCCCAAGGGACTTTTAGAGCCTTGCATAAAAGAAGCAAGGTTCTTTACAATGTGCTTAGGGACTAAGCTGTCATTAATGAATAACTCATAGGGATAACCATCCTGGTAGGGCTTTCCGGTAACTACTTCATACATCGCATTGATGTGACTCGCGGGTCTATCGAGCTCAACAGTAGGCTCACCATTAATGATGATTCTTTTCCTTGCTTCTTTAGAAAGATTAACCCAAGGCGGCGCCATTCGTCCGCCAAATAGAAACTCACCGTTGATAGGGTGATGCTTATGTTTGATAAAGGCTCTTACAATGCAATGGTTTTTAAACTCTTTCTCTAAATTACCATCCTCATCCATTAGATGTAGGTCACATCTGTTTAGAAGGTGAGAGTATTCCTCGAGCTCGCTGCTTAACCATCTAGAGTAGTCAGTATCTTCATAATCGATAGAACTTCTCTTATCTTCATTCAATCTCAGCCTAACATACTGTCCATCAAACACCTTGATATCATCTTCAGTCCAGTTATTGGCATGAAACCACTCAATAAGCTTGGGCGTTGTTATGATGGTGGTTTGTTTGTTTTCAAGCTTGGAGCCAATATCTTGAATGATATATCCACCTGACTCCAAAGTGTCCAAAGCCTTTCTAAAAGCATCAAATCCAACACTTAGAGGATTACCTCTTTTAGTGCCCAAAGAATTTCTACTTCGTGAGACTCTAATGGATTGATTGGGATGGATACAAAGGTTACATAAGAGCAGCTTAAGCGCCTTTGTTTGCTCTTTTCTAATGAGAGCAATCTCTTTTCTTAAGAGCTCACAAGAGTCGCTAATATGGCTGTTATTGGAGCTAAGAAAGAGGTTAAGTTTAGGCATTAAAAAGACTTAATTATGTACTACTAATTATAGTTCAAAGTTAAACTAATTACTATTATTAAATACTAATTTAGTAGCACCCTCATCCATACATTTACATAGAGATAGGCGGTAGGGGGACCCAAAATGTAGCTACTAGTATTAATAAACTCTCACTCACAGATGAAACGAAGTTTGGACTTTAGTCCAAGTTGATATACAATCCTATTATGAAGAAACTACTCCTACTTGAGCTATAATTAGCTTATGGGAATTAAAGACGTATTTAATCAGGCTCCTTCACTCGAAGAGGAGGTCTTGTACAAGAAAGTACTAGACGAGATTAAATCAATTGGGTACAGGGATGGGATACATGCTAAAGCTATTGCTGATAGCATGGGTGATGGAGGTAAAGCAAATTCTCTGTATATCAAATATAGAGTTCAAACTCTTATAGATGAAGAAAGACTTAATGAAAAAAAGCTTAAGTCTGACCTAGCATCTTTAGAAAAGAACCAGAGGTCAGATGTGTTAACTCAAGACAGAGAAACAAGTAAATTAAGTCCATTTTTACAGGCGATGTTGCTTGTATTTGTACCTTTATTCTTTGTTACTATCTTAGCCGTGAGTTTTCAAGGCTAATATTTAGTATGAAGCAAAAAATCATAGACATATTAATCTTCATACCCGCAGTACTACTTCCAATTGCCTTACTATATATTGTTGCAATTGGTTTAGAATTTGCAGGTGTTCAAAAGCCTTTTGAATTGGCATACTGGATATTTTTACTACTTACATCACCTATGTGGATTATGATTGCTTACTATTTCTTCAAGGACATTCATCAGAGCAATCTAGATGATATTGAAGAACAGGAGTTAGAAGAGCAAGAAGCAGAAGTTATTAAATGAAAAATCTACCCGCCCTACTTTCAACTTGGAAAATCCGTGCCCTTTTCCGTGCCCTTGTCTCCAAAATATCGCTGAAAAGCACAATCCGGCATGTTACAATTATTGGTGTTTTGTAGGACTAATTGTCCTTTTTAGTTGCTATAGTGGGATAGCCCATCCTTTTCACGCAGTGAAATAGGATGTGAACGAAGTGAACAGATGGTAGAGCCCCGGATTGTGATTCCGGTTGTCGCGGGTTCGAGCCCCGTTTCTCGCCCCATCTCCTATTAGGGACTCAGCCTAATACTGAACTAAAAAGAAGACAAAAAGTCCTTTTGCGTGCCCTTTTGCGTGCACCCTAATAGTAGTTCAAACTAAATCTTACTTAGGTATAGTGGTTTTATGAAGAAACTATGCCTTCTTTTAGCCTTATCCTTCTTATCAGTACAAAGCTTTGCGGGGTCGTGTCCTGATGGCAGTGAGCCAGTTAAAAGTATTTCTGAGGATGGTACTTATTTCGTCTTCCACTGTGGCAATGCTAATAATGAGCAATCAACTTCTTCTAGTTCAAACACAAAAGTATTAGCGGGTATTGATATTGAAAATGACCCTAATATTGACTTTTTTAAACCACCACAAAAACCATATCCAACAGGAAAGTTATACTGGTTTGGAAGGATGTGGCAGATGGCAGACTTCAATAAAGATGGTTACAGTGATGTACTTTATATAGGCACTATGAATCCAAATAATGTTGAGTGGACTGGGGAGGATACTGGTGGGCTTTGTGGTGGTGGAGCTTGTAAAGGGAATAAGCCATTACCATCATTGTTTTTGGGTGATGCAAAAGGCAAACTTACTTACGTACCTCAGCTACTAATTGATAAACGTGAAGATAGTGGAATGTCACTAGGAAGACAGCTTCTTGTTGCTGATTATAATAATGATAGTATTCTTGATTTTTATATCACTGATACTGCAGTTGGTACCCATAACGGTTTTAGGGATAGCTATTTTTTAAGCCAATCCAATGGCACTTGGCTGGAATCATCAAAAACACACCTAAGCCACTCTAATTTTGAAGTATTTAACCACGGGGCCGCAACAGGTGATATTGATAATGATGGCGATATGGACGTTGTTATTACTGAAACTAACTGGAAAACAGGCACAGCTTTATGGTGTTTAATAAATGATGGAACAGGTTATCTAAATAAACGTAAGTGTGGAGGTATTTTTTCTTTTGCTCTAGAGCTTGCTGATATCGATGGTGATGGTGATTTAGACGTATTACTGGGAGCACACGAATTTGAGAAGAGTATAGACTTCACTGGTATTGTTTGGAATGATGGTAGGGGTAATTTTAACAAGCATAACAATACCCGCTTACCTCAACATAAAAAGAAATGGGGCTCAGTTCCTGAAGTTTCAGCGGCTGATTTGGATAATGATGGTGATCTAGATATTGTATACAGCAGAGCCGGTGTTTTATATGTAGGGACAGCAATACAAGTCATAGAAAACTTAGGTAACAAGAAGTTTAAAGACCACGGAATATTTCCCTTAGTTGAAGCACCAGATGACTTTATACCAACCCATGAAGGTAATGAATGGAATGATTTTATTGAGGATATTCGATTTAGAGACCTAGATAAAGATGGAGATATCGATTTATATTTATCGAGCTCTATGTCACAAAAGACTAATGGTATGGTTTTGCTGAATCAGGGTAATTTTGCTTTTGAGTTATTACTCCCTAAAGTTGCTAAAAAGTATGTAACAATTGACTTCAAAGCTCCCACATCTGTCAGTGAAGAACAAAAGGCAGAAGAGCAAGCGATAGAAGATGAACTTGTGGCGTTTGAAGCCGAACTGGCAGCTGAACTTGGTCAGTAATAAACTCTCCCTCACACATTAAATGGAATTTCTAAATTTCACATCTAACTCAGTTTCTCCAATTAACTAGTTATACAAAAAAAGAGGGGGGTTCCGCCCTCTCTTCATAGTCATTTTTAGGTACAGAAAAACGTACACTTTTGCGTACAGTTGGGCCGATGTAAAACTGTTTATGAAGCCTTAAAAATATAAATTTTTCCATTGATCCAATTATTACCTTCTTTTCTTAGCCTTACATTTTGCGAATCAATCAATACAAAACTACCAGAAGCTTGGTTCATAATATAGCTATCAGAATGTGCATATCTTGAACTTTTTAGAAGGGAATAGCCATCTTCTTCTTGAACTTCAATCGAAAAAACAAATAATGACTCTCTATGACAATATTCACGAACTACCTTAAAAATTGACTCAACATCACCAACATAAATAAGAACATCTAGAGCTACAAATAAGTCATATTTTTCCCGAACTGAGCTAAGAACTTCAACAATATCTCCAACAAATAAATTATCATAAATATTTAGCTCTTTTGCCTTAGAAATCATATTTTCAGAGATATCAACACCCGATAAATTCTTACTAATCTCTCTCAAATCTTTCCCAGATAAACCAGTCCCGCAACCGAGGTCGATAGTTTTTAAAAACTTAGATTTAGAAGAAGATGTTTTTTGGATTATATCTTTGATAATAAATGGAAGCTGGTATTGCAAACCTCCTACTAAAGAATCATCAAATTTTTCCGCATAATCATCAAATAGGTTTTTTACATATTCTTTTGGGGGCTCCTTACTTGTATTGCCTGTCAATGAATTAAGCATATGTTGAGGAATAGCATAATTTGGATATAAATTAAGCGCCTTCTCATAGTTCTTAATTGCCATATCAATCTGCCCTAGACTAACAAAGCATCCACCCATCATATTAAAGAGAAGTGCATCGTCAGGACTATCTTTGATCAGTAATTTAAGTGTATCAATTGCATCAGGAACCTGCCCATTTGAAAAAAAATAGATAACGGTAAGAATTTGATTATTATGAGTCTCAGCATAGGCGGGATTAATAGCCACAACTTTTTTATAACTCCTTATAGCCTCATCTAACTGACCAAGTTTATGATGCGTGAAACCAAGATTATAATGGGCCTCAACATATTTTGGCTTAATAGAAATCGCTTTCTCATAGCAAATAATTGCAGCATCTAATTGACCTAACTTAGCATATCTCTTGCCTCTTATATTATAAAACTTGTGCTTCATTAGTCTGATCTTTAATTAAGTCTTCAATGGCATGTAATAAATCTATTTTGCTATTATTGTAAACTATAAAAAATCATGATTAACTGAATATATTACCACTATAATTAGTATTAATTACATCAACCTAGATTATATTTCCAGTTGTTAAACCACCTTTTATTAGGGTTATAGCCTAATATTAAATATATGGAAATCTCACCAATTGATAAAAAAACTATTTAATAACCTCTGGATAATTCGATATTTTAATTTGCATAGTTCTCAAACTAAGGCAATATTTTTAAACATCTTATCTATAGTTTTTTTTTCAATAATGGTTATTTTTATTAGAAAAGCATCAGAAAACTTACATATTCTTGAAGTTGTTTTTTTTCGAAATCTGCTAGCTTTTATTGTAATGCTGCCAATATTGACTTCTACTGGCCTAGCGGCAATAAAGATGAATAATACTAAGTTATTTTTTGTGAGAGGTTTTTTTGGTGCTATTGGAATGCTTGCCGGATTTACATGCTTAACTCTCATCCCACTTGCACAGGCTACTGCAATTAGCTTCTCAAAACCAATATTTATAACGATTGGGGCCACTATTTTTTTAGGTGAAATCATTAAGGCCCGAAGAATCGCTGGAATTATTCTTGGCGTTATTGGAATGCTAATAATTGTCCAGCCTGGGGTTAATAGCTTTTCATTTGGAATAATGCTTGCAATTATTGCCGCTTTAGCACATTCACTTAACGCCTTAATCGTTAAAAAACTTACTATTACTGACACGCCACAAGCAATTATTACATGGATGGTAATAATACTTATTCCAATTACTTTTATTCCGGCTGTTGCGGTTTGGCAGTGGCCAAGTTTTGAAACCTGGCTATACCTATGGGGAATTGCAATTTTAGGAACATTAGCCCATTACTCATGGACTAAATCTTGCTCAATGGTTGAAATTACTAGCCTGCAGGCTATTGAATTTATAAAGCTGCCAATTATGGCTCTTTTGGGATGGATGATTTTTTCTGAAATTCCTGGTACTTGGACTTGGGTTGGAGGCTTAATAATATTTATGTCTACAATATATATAAGTCATCGAGAAGCAAAAGCTGCAAACTCACTTAAGCCAATTACGGCTCTCAGGAAGCAAAACTCTAAAGGAGATTTGTAATACCCACTATTCAGAAAGTATTGATTTTGAAGTTTAAATTTGACACTCTTCTTGGTATACTATTTATAAGTTTAGTAACCTTATTTCAAAATGAATTCGTATAGAGTCTTCAAACACGAGACAAAAGAAATCAAACCCGTCAAAGTTGGCTTCGCATGGCTTGCTATACCATTAAACCTTGGCTGGTTTATATCTAGAGGCCTATGGAAGGTTTTTTTCTCATATATTATAATAATCTTATTTTTAGCTGGAGTAGATTACGAAATTTATGGTGAATTAGGTTTTTTTAATTTTTCAATTGCTTCGGATCTTCACTGGTTATGGTTAATCATTCAAATTATTATTTTTACATTACCAGGCTTTAAAGGAAATGAGTGGACCGCGCAAAACTTACAAAAAAAAGGCTACGAATTCGCTTACTCAGTTCAAGCTGATAATAAAAAAACTGCAATTGAATTAACTAACAAAGATTAAATTAATTTTAGATTACGCAAAAAAAAATCCCACTAAATAAGCACATGCTCATTTGTGGGAAATTTTAGCTAATGTAGGGAGTTTTTAAAAAATACTTGTTACAGCGCTCCATATCCCACCTACTACTGTACCTACTCCACTAACTGCAGCTGCTGGAACGGCCATCATAGTATCCATACAACCACTAACTAATAATGCCATCATAGCAACAAATAATAATCTTAACTTCATTTTTAGAACTCCCAAATTAATTGAAATTTTATTATAAAGTACTTTAAATTGGTTGTTCAGTCAAATTCTAGAATTTATTTCTCTAGATTTATAAATCAACTCTATTATTCTAAGACAGGGTATATTGTTAACTCAAAGTACTAATAAGCATTTGATATGGAGAAGCACATTAAAAAAATTATACTAACAACACTTCTATTACTCTCAATGAATGCTTCCGCATCTAGCTTATCTGATGATGCAATCGAGCGAGGGATAAATCAAACGTGCTCATCATACTTAAACCAGGTCGAGCAGTCTTACAACTTAAATGGTTTAAATATTACATTTGCTCATCCTGCGAATCCTGAGCTACTTCCATCGCTTCATATATCATCTCAAAAATATAATAATGGATCATCGACTTTTTCAGCAACTCTCACTCCTGATGAAGAATACTGCCATATTTCGACAGTTTTAGTTACATCTGTCAATAATCAAACTTGTACCGAAATCTCTCAGCTGAAGCTTGAGGTCGATCCAGAGCTGCAAGTTTCTAGTTACGCTGATGGAGACTTCACTATTATTACCCCTAAAGACAATAACTATCAAATAATTCTGACTACGCTAGGCGAAACTGGCTGCACCATGACAGAGACTCGAATGTTGTGGCCAGGTAAATAATTTGCTCTTGATCAAGGCATAGCTTAAAATTCTGAAATTCATTACTAAATCTCAGAATATCTTAATAATCTAACGCTATTCTTTCTATAATATAGCTCTTAAAAATTAATAAGTTAAGGAACCAATAATGCAAAGAATATTTCTCTTTCTATTAACCAACATTGCTATCATGGTAATTCTAAGTGTAACTCTTAGAATTCTTGGTGTAGAAAGTCTTTTAGCCGAAAATGGAAGTGACCTTAATTTAAACGCTTTGGTCATCTTTTCTGGAATTTTTGGATTTGGAGGCGCCTTTATTTCACTGGCAATATCCAAATGGATGGCCAAAAGAATGACAGGAGCAATAGTCATTGAAAGTCCTTCTAATAATGTTGAAAAATGGCTTTTAGAGATAGTCGCAAAGCAATCCAAGATTGTTGGCATTAAGATGCCTGAAGTTGCTATCTTCCCTTCTCCTCAAATGAATGCATTTGCAACGGGAGCAAGTAAAAATAAAGCCTTAGTTGCAGTCTCCCAAGGCTTACTTGATAGTATGACTCAAGGTGAAATCGAGGCAGTCGTCGGTCATGAAATGAGTCATGTTGCTAATGGAGATATGGTCACCTTAACTCTGATCCAAGGAGTGGTTAATACTTTCGTTATTTTCTTCTCAAGGGTCATTGGCCATGTTGTAGACCGAGTTATTCTAAAAAATCAACGCGGCCATGGCATCGGATATTTTGTAACAACAATTTTTGCGCAAATCATTCTATCAATTTTAGCAAGCGTAATTGTTATGTATTTTTCTAGAAAAAGAGAATATGTTGCAGATACAGGTGGCGCTGATCTTGCAGGCAATCAAAATATGATAAATGCTTTAAAGCGCCTCGGTCAAAAAGAACCTGAAGCTCTTCCTGAGCAGTTAGCAGCCTTTGGGATTGGTGAAAAACCTAAAACTGGATGGCGTGAACTTTGGTCTTCTCACCCTCCTTTAGAAGACAGGATAAAAGCATTAGAAAAAAGAGCAGGAAACTCTAAGTAAGGTTTAAATGTCAATATCTATAAAAAATCCTGATCAAATTAATAAGATGCGTGTTGCTGGGAAACTTGCGTCTAGTGTATTAGAAATGATTGGTAAACATGTAAAGGTTGGCGTAACTACTGAGGAGCTTGATCAAATTTGTCATAACTTCATAGTCAATGACTTAGAGTGTATCCCAGCACCACTTAACTATAATGGTTTTCCTAAATCTATATGTACATCCGTAAATAGTGTCGTTTGCCATGGGATACCGGGCAATAAGAAGTTAAAAAAAGGCGACATAATAAATATCGATATTACAGTCATTAGAGATGGGTTTCATGGCGATACATCTAAAATGTTCATTGTCGGGAAACCTAGCGTAAAGGCAACAAAAATTTGCCAAGTAGCTCAAGAATGCATGATGCTTGGAATCGAACAAGTTAAACCTGGAATACATTTAGGTGAGATTGGAAAAGTCATTGGAGCTCATGCCCAGAGCAAAAACTGCTCGGTTGTTAGAGATTACTGTGGTCATGGCATTGGAGAAGTATTTCACGAACTCCCTCAAGTTATTCACTATAACGATGGAAAAATTGATCGAAGCCCAATATTAGAACCTGGAATGACTTTTACTATCGAGCCCATGATCAACTTAGGTGGTTATGAAGTTATTACATCAAGACTTGATGGCTGGACAGTAACAACTAAAGATCGCTCTCTTTCCGCTCAATGGGAGCATACAATTTTAGTTACTGAAAATGGGTATGAAATTTTAACGCTCCGAGAAGAAGAAGAAAATTCATAACTTAACTAGATTAAGACTTCGAGGCGCAAACTGCTAATTAAGCTTGTGTTAAAATATCCTTTTTTTTGACTTACTTATTGGGCCTGTGAAGCGCTTAACAAATTATCTTATATCTGGACTTTTATTCTGGATACCGCTAGCATTAACTGTTTTAGTTATCAAATTCTTTTTAGGAGTTGTTAATAACCTCGTCCCTGCTAGACTCCTACCAGAAACATTACTTAACTTAGACACTTCTATTCCTTACTCAGGCTTTGTTTTTGTTGTTCTGATTCTCCTTGTAACTGGGGCCTTGATTACAAATATATTAGGGCGAAAGCTTGTAGACTTGTGGGAAAGAGCTCTTAATAAAATCCCAGGCTTTAGAAATATTTATAATGCCCTTAAAAAAATATCTTCAACGGTACTAAACACATCAAGTGAAAGCTTTAGAAAGGCGTTTTTAATCCAATATCCTAGCAAAGGCATCTGGGTAGTTGCATTTCAATCAGGCGACTACAAAGGGGAAATTGAGTCAATTATTGGAGAGGATGTCATAAACCTCTTTGTTCCAACAACGCCTAACCCAACTTCAGGGTTTTTTGTGATAATCCCAAAAAAAGACGCAATAGAATTAAAAATGTCTGTTGAAGAGGCTTTTAAACTAGTTATATCTGCTGGCGTAGTTACGCCAAAAACTTTAAAAATCAAGGAAGGTTAATGAGAACAAATTTTTGCGGCGAGTTAAATAAAGCCAATCTTAACGAGGAGGTTATTCTCTGCGGTTGGGTTAATAGAAGGCGCGATCATGGTGGCGTTATTTTTCTAGACTTAAGAGATAAAAAAGGACTCGCACAAATAGTAATCAACCCCGAAACTGCAGATACTTTTAAATTAGCGGAAACAATTCGTAATGAATTTGTAATTAAGGTTACGGGAAAGGTTCTAGCTAGAGATGGCGAAATGATTAATAAAAAGATTCCTACTGGTGAAGTTGAGGTTCTTGCAGATAAAATTGAAATTTTAAATGCATCAAAACCTATTCCGTTTCAGCTAGACTCAATGGAGACCTCTGAAGAGGTAAGACTTAAATATCGCTATCTAGACCTTCGAAGAGACGAAATGCAACAAAGATTACGTCTAAGGTCTAAGGTTACGCACTTTATGCGTGACTTTATGGATAAAAACGACTTCCTAGATATTGAAACGCCTTTTTTAACAAAAGCAACACCAGAAGGGGCTAGGGATTACCTTGTTCCATCAAGAACTCACGAAGGTAGTTTTTTTGCATTACCACAATCCCCTCAGCTCTTTAAACAACTATTAATGATGTCTGGCTTTGAAAGGTACTATCAAATAGTTAAATGCTTTAGAGATGAAGATTTAAGAGCCGACCGTCAACCAGAATTTACCCAGCTGGATGTTGAGACTTCATTTATGAATGAAGATGAAATAACATCGCTAATGGAAGAGATGGTAAGAGGCCTGTTTAAAGAAGTAGGAAGTATTGATTTACCTAAAAAATTTCCAACAATTAGCTATGATGATGCGATCAAGCTTTATGGCGTTGATCGACCTGACTTAAGAATTCCTCTAAATATAATTGATGTTAATGAAATCATGAAAGACGTTGAATTTAAAGTTTTTTCTGGGCCAGCTAATAGTGAAAAGGGAAGAGTAGCTGCACTTAAAGTACCTGGAGGTGCATCAATAAGCCGCAAACAGATTGATGACTACACAAAATTTGTCAGTATTTATGGCGCAAAAGGCTTAGCTTATATAAAAATAAATGATGACGGCCCATCCTCACCAATTATTAAATTTCTTGGTGATGATGTAACACAACAAGTTATTAATTTAACAGAAGCAAAAAAAGGTGACATCATCTTTTTTGGTGCAGATAAGTCTAAAATTGTAAATGAAGCTCTAGGAAATCTTAGAGAAAAGCTAGGGAAAGATTTAAGTCTTTTCGATAAAGAATGGGCTCCAATTTGGGTGCTTGACTTTCCAATGTTTGATGTATCAGATGATGGCTCACTAAATGCAATTCATCACCCATTTACAGCTCCAAGTGATGATACTAAAACACTTTTAGAAAACCCTGAAAAATCACTTTCGCGTGCCTATGATTTGGTAATAAACGGCTCTGAAGTAGGCGGTGGCTCAATACGAATACATAAAAGTGATATGCAAAAAACTGTCTTAAAACTACTTGGAATAGGCGATGATGAGGCAAGAGAAAAGTTTGGATTCCTTCTTGATGCTCTTGATTATGGCTGCCCACCTCATGGAGGAATTGCTTTTGGACTAGACAGACTTGTTATGACCTTAACTAAGACGGAATCTATTAGAGACGTCATCGCTTTTCCTAAAACTCAAACAGCGGCATGCCTATTAACTGATGCCCCGTCAAGTGTTTCTAAATCTCAACTTAAAGAATTAAATATTAAAGTTAGTCTTCCAGCTAAGCCATAAAAAAATGCAAGATATAGTAATTGATCGTCCGATAGAAAATTTAATTAAAGAAGCCTTAAAGGAGAATAATGCAACTCTTGTTGCTCATTATTACGTCAGCTCAGACTTACAAATATTAGCTGAAGAATCTGGTGGTATCGTTTCAGATTCTTTAGAAATGGCAAGGTTTGGGCAAAATAGTGACGCTGAAACAATTATTGTTGCTGGCGTTAAATTTATGGGTGAGACTGCCAAAATATTATCGCCCGATAAAAGAGTGCTTGTTTTAGATGATCAAGCCACATGTTCTCTTGACCTATCCTGCCCAATTAACGAATTTTCAGAATTTTGTGATCAAAACCCAGATCATGTTGTTGTTGTTTATGCAAACACATCAGCAGAGGTTAAAGCTCGGGCTGACTGGGTTGTAACTTCAGGAAGCGCACTTAAAGTTGTTGAAAAATTACATAGAGAAGGAAAAAAAGTTCTCTGGGCTCCAGATAAGCACTTAGGACATTATGTGCAGTCTAAAACTGGAGTAGAAATGCTCATGTGGGATGGCGCATGCATTGTTCATGAAGAGTTTAAAGCGGAAGGTCTTAAAAGATTAATGCAGCTTCATCCAGAAGCTGGAGTTCTCGTTCACCCTGAATCACCAAAAGAAGTTATCGCACTTGCAGATGTTGTTGGCTCTACAACCCAACTAATTAATGCAGCAGCCTCAAGGCCTGAGAATATGTTTATTGTTGCCACTGACAATGGTATTTTTCACAAAATGAGAGAAATTGCGCCAAATAAAAAATTTATTGAGGCCCCAACTATGGGCGAAGGAGCAGACTGTGAATCGTGTGCTCATTGCAACTGGATGGCAATGAATACACTTGAAAAGTGCCTTGACACTTTAAGTACTGGTAAAAATGAAATTCAAATAAACAGTCAAATCATAGAGAAAGCTCAGCACTCTATTCATCGCTTACTGGAATTTACTAAGTAATTTTTTGGAGAAATTAAAGAGATATGGCAGGACATAGTAAATGGCATAACATTCAGCATAGGAAAGGCGCGCAGGATGCCAAGCGTGGAAAAGTATTCACCAAGCTAATTAAAGAGATAGTTATTGCGGCAAAGAAGGGTGGCGGCGTTCTCGAAAACAACCCCTCTCTGCGCGCCATAATTGATAAATCGCTAGCAGCAAACATGAAGCGAGACACTATCGAAAATGCCGTAAAGAGAGGATCTGGTGACCTAGAGGGTGATAATTATGAAGAAATACGTTATGAGGGGTACGGATTAGGAGGAACAGCCATCATGGTAGATTGTCTTACAGACAATAAAAATCGTACTGTCTCCGATGTTAGGCATGCTTTCTCGAAGCATGGCGGTAATTTAGGCACAGATGGCTCAGTCGCCTATATGTTTACAAAGCAAGGTTTTATAAGTTTTGCCTCAGGAGATGAGGACGAAATCATGGAGGTTGCTTTAGAATCTGGAGCTGATGATATTATTGTCAATGATGATGGATCAATTGACGTAGTAACCAGTCCAGATAGTTTTTTTCCAGTTAAAGATGCTCTTATTGCTAGCAACTTAACACCTGATCACTCTCAAATCACAATGGAGCCAGCAAGTCGCATTGAGCTTAATATGGAGGATGCTGAGAAATTTATCAAACTCATTGACTGGCTTGAAGACCTTGATGACACTCAAGAGGTCTACCATAACGCTGAAATTTCAGACGAACTAATGTCTGAACTATGATTTCATTTCATTCGGGAATTCAAGCACTTCGAAATTTTAAAGTCAGAGACCTCAATGAAAAAATCAATTCTGAATTTCCAAATATAAGCCTGCTATCTTCTGAATATACTCACTTTATTGAAACAGAAAATAAGCTTAGTAATAAAAATCAATTAATTCTTGATGATCTATTAAATTACTCTCCTGCGGTAGACACTTCAAACTCACTTCAAAAAATTATTGTTGTCCCTAGAATTGGAACCATATCTCCTTGGTCCTCAAAAGCGACTGATATTTGCCAGCTTTGTGGTCTTATTGAAATTAAAAGAATTGAGCGAGGAATTATTTATCACTTCAGTCAAGAAATTAAAGATGGAGAGTTAGAGGCTATTCTAAGCTTTGTAATGGATAGAATGACTGAGTCTAATCTTAAAAATATTACTGATTCAAGCTTATTATTTGACGAATTAAAACCGAACTCCTACAACAGCATAGATATCCTTAAAAAGGGAAAATCTGCAATCCTTAAAGCAAATATTGAGCTAGGTCTTGCGCTAAGTGATGGTGAAATTAATTACTTATACGATAGCTTTAATGACTTAAAGAGAAATCCTAGAGATATTGAACTAATGATGTTTGCGCAAGCTAATTCAGAGCATTGCAGGCATAAAATCTTTAATGCAGACTGGACTATCGACTCAGAAAAGCAAGCAACCTCACTATTTGGCATGATTAAGAATACTTACCATCAAAATCCAGAAGGTCTTTTATCAGTCTATAGTGATAATTCAGCAGTTATGAGCGGCTATAAATCAAGTTTTTTTGAACCCAACCATGAAGGTGTTTACACCTCATCAACTGCAGAAAAAGCCATATTAATTAAAGTTGAAACTCATAACCATCCTACAGCAATAGCTCCTGACCCAGGAGCTGCTACTGGATCGGGTGGAGAAATTAGGGATGAAGGCGCAACGGGAAGAGGTTCAAAACCAAAAGTGGGACTTAGCGGATTTTCCGTTTCAAACTTAAAAATACCTCATTCAATTAATCCTTGGGAAAAAGATTACGGCAAGCCGAGTCTAATTGCATCAGCACTTGAAATTATGATTGATGGCCCTCTTGGCGCCGCTTCATTTAACAATGAATTTGGAAGGCCAAATACTTGTGGGTATTTTAGGACATACGAGCAAAAAACTGCCAATAACGAAGTAAGAGGCTATCACAAGCCAATTATGCTTGCTGGCGGAATTGGGAATATTAGAGAAGATCATGTTGAAAAAGGATTAATTTCAGATGGAGACGTACTCATAGTTCTTGGAGGCCCAGCAATGCTAATTGGGTTAGGTGGTGGCGCTGCGTCAAGTGTAGGCAGCGGAGACCAAAGTCAAGAGCTTGACTTTGCCTCAGTTCAAAGAGCAAACCCAGAAATGCAAAGACGCGCCCAAGAAGTTATCAATGCCTGCGTCAATTTAGGCAAAAAAAATCCAATCGTTTCGATACATGATATTGGTGCTGGAGGGCTTTCAAATGGCATTCCAGAACTAGTGAATGACTCTCAAAAAGGTGCCAATCTTCAATTAAGGTCGATACCAAATGACGAAAAAAAGATGTCTCCCCTTGAAGTATGGTGCAATGAATCTCAAGAAAGATATGTTCTTGCGATTAAAAATGAGAGCGTTGAATTATTTTGTCAAATATGCACAAAAGAAAGGGCGCCTTTTGCCATCTTAGGAAATGCAACTGATAATCAGCATTTAACTCTTGAAGACTCTTATTTTAAGAATAAACCGATTGATCTTGAAATGTCTTTACTTTTTGGCTCAACTCCAAAAACCGTTAAAGATGTTTCATCACTTCCAAATAATGAGAAAGAATTTAATAGCGGTCCAATAAAACTTGATGAAGCTATTGATCGTCTTTTAAAACTTCCAACAATTGCAAGTAAAAATTTCTTAATAACTATTGCTGACCGCTCTGTTACTGGCCTCGTTGCTAGAGATCAAATGATCGGACCATGGCAAGTTCCAGTCGCAGATTGCGCCATTTCATTATCAGACTATTCCGGCTATCAAGGTGAAGCCATGTCAATTGGTGAAAAAACGCCTTTATCCCTTATTAATGCAGCAGCAGCAGCAAGAATGAGTGTTGGAGAAGCATTAACTAACTTGCTCTGTGCGTATATAGAAGACATAAGTCATATCAATCTATCGGCAAATTGGATGTGCGCAAGTGGATTCCCAGGAGAAGATGCCAAACTTTATGAAGCCGTTAAAGCAATCGGCATGGAGCTTTGTCCAAAGCTAGGTCTAACAATACCTGTTGGTAAAGACTCCATGTCAATGAAAAGTACATGGAATGAAAATGGAGATCAAAGATCAGTTACTGCGCCGCTATCTTTAATAATCAGCGCATTCTCAAAAATTCCAGATGCAAGAATCCAAGTCACACCTTTGCTCGATACCAAAGTTAATTCAGAGCTCTTTTTAATAGACTTAAGCTTGGGAAAAAATCGAATGGGTGGGTCTTGCTTAGCGCAAGTTTATAATCAAGTTGGAAGAACTTCTCCAGACCTTGATGATCCAACTCTATTTGCTAAATTCTTTGCATTGATAAATAAGTTTAATAAAGAGAAGTTAATCAGCGCTTATCATGACCGATCAGATGGGGGAGTAATTACAACTTTATTTGAAATGGCTTTTGCATCTCATTGCGGCATGGAGATTCGTGGCTCTAACACTATAAATGAACTCTTTAATGAAGAGTTAGGCTGTGTTATTCAAGTCCCAATTATTAATAAATCTAAAGTTCTCAAAGAGTTAGAGGACATAGGGCTAAAAGAATTCACTCTACCTATTGCTAAAATAAATAATACTGATGAAATTTTAATTTACCAAAAAGATAAACTAGTGTTTCATAAAAAGAGAGGGGATCTTCATAATGTTTGGTCGTCGACCTCTTTTGAAATTTCCAAACTTCGTGACAATCCAATATGTTCAGAATCAGAGAATATAGAACTGGCAAAAATTTCAGATGGCTTAAAAGTAAAGACAACTTATGACATCAATGAATCGATAAGTGCTCCTTATTTAAATAGAGGGGCAAGGCCAAAAATTGCTATTTTAAGAGAGCAAGGCATTAATGGTCATATTGAAATGGCTGCAGCTTTTACACAGGCTGGCTTTGATGCAAGTGATGTTCATATGAGCCAAATTCTTTCTGGAAAAACGTCATTAGCACAATTTCAAGGTTTAGCGGCATGCGGTGGTTTTTCTTATGGGGATGTTTTAGGCGCAGGAAGAGGATGGGCTAACTCTATTCTTTTAAATGGTAAAGCAAAAGATGAATTCTCTGAGTATTTTTCCAGAACCGACAGCTTTACTCTTGGTGTATGCAATGGCTGTCAAATGGTTTCAAATCTAAAAGAAATTATTCCTGGCTCGGAAAAATGGCCTTCATTTGAAAGAAATATTTCAGAGCAATTTGAAGCCCGCTTTACAAGCGTTAAAATTGAAAAAACTAATTCTATATTTTTTAATGGAATGGAGGGCTCTATTATGCCAATAGCAATTGCGCATGGAGAAGGAAAAGCTAATTTTAGCACTAAGCAAAGCAAAGGTAATATTGCTATGCAATACGTCAACTATTCGGGAAATTCAACACAAACTTATCCACACAATCCAAATGGATCAGAGAATGCTACTGCAAGCATTTGTGACGACTCTGGAAGAATTACAATTATGATGCCTCACCCTGAAAGAGTTTTTAGAGCAATTCAAAACTCATGGCATCCAGACGATTGGCAAGAAAGGTCACCATGGATGCGGATGTTTGAAAATGCTAGAAAGTGGATTGATTGATATATATTGAAAACACTTACATCTATGTTAACTAATCAAATTATTAGAAGCAACAGAAAAACTTTAAGTATTTCTATCAATGAAAATGCAGAATTAGTAGTGCGTGCACCAAATCGAATGTCAGTTCAAAAAATTCAAGACTTTATTAATGAAAAAGAGAATTGGATTAAGAGAAATCAGTCGTTAATAAAGGCTCGCCTTAAAGACACATTAGAAGATCAAAATACGCTTCTGTATCTTGGTACACTTTTCCCAGTAACAAAAACTGATAAAGACTCTAAAAAGATCACATTTAATGGCAAGGAATTTATAGCCAACTTCGAAGATAAGGAAAAAAGTACTATATCTTTAAAAACTTGGTACAAAAATAAATTTAAAGAAGTCGCAGTCCCTCGTCTATTCTATTTTGCCGATAAGCATAATTTACAGGTCAATCAAGTGAGAATCAAAGAACAAAGAACCCTCTGGGGATCTTGCTCTTCAAGAAACAACATTAACCTAAACTTTTTGCTCATTATGGCGCCACTAAAAGTAATAGACTATGTCATTATTCATGAATTGGTTCATACTATCCATAAAAATCATTCAGCGAATTTCTGGAATGCAGTTGAGGTAATTATGCCTAACTACAAAGAAGCTAAGCACTGGCTTAAGGAAAATGGCTATAAGTTAAGAGCCTTATAGACAATTATTTATATTTAGCCGTTATACTTCTCTACGGCCTCTTCCATAGCCTCTTTCAATGTATCTTGCTCTGCCATTTCAAGAATAATATCACCGCCACCAACTAATTCAGAATTGAAATAGATTTGGGGAAATGTTGGCCAGTCAGCAAAATCAGGTAGGCTTTGGAAAACCTCTTGGTCTTCAAAAATATTAACAAATGCAAACTCAACACCTGTTGAAGCCAATGTTTGAGATGCGCGAGCTGAGAAACCGCACTGAGGAAATTGAGGCGTCCCTTTCATATAGATAACTATTGCTGCACTATCAACTTGCTTTTGAATTTTTTCTAATACGTCCAATTTAATACTCCAAATGTTTTTTTACTATTTTAGTATAGTATTTACAAGGCTACAAAGATTCGTAAAAACAATTATTGCTTAATTGCCTGAGAAATCACATACTTTTGCCCTTGTTTAATTTTTTTATAATTACCAAAAACTGATTTAAAATTATTTTTTATAAAATCCTTCAATCCGTTAATTGTTACAACTGTAATAACGCCGCCAGGCTTTAAAGCATCCAAAGCATCATAAAGAATTATGGATAGTTGCTCACGCCCAACTTTAGCAGGAATATTTGACACAATTTGATTAAACTTGACATCACTAGGCACCTGCAAAAAAGCATCAGAAAGGTAAGCTTTTGCATTATCAATATTATTAAGTTTTGCATTGTAATTTGCAAGCTCAACTGATACAAAATCTTTATCAACCATATGAACCTCGCCCTTAGAGCAATGCTTTGCTAGAGCAAGCCCAATTGGACCATAACCGCACCCTAGGTCTAAACAAACATCATCAACATCAGCACTAAAATACTTCATCAGAAGCTTAGTACCATCATCAATTGCTCGAGGACTAAAAGTACCCCATCGAGTATGTAGTTTTAGATTCGAATCAAATAGCTCTATATCAAGAACTATATCTTTTTTTAATTTAGCAATGTCTTTGCGCTCAAACATTAGTCAACCCTATTTAGTAGTGGTAATTATATAGAACTATAAAAAATCGATGCAATGCTAACAACAGCATCAATTTAAGTTTTTTTTATTGTTTTTTGTAATTATTTTATTAGCATCATCACCTATATGAGACTCTCCACGACCCTTTGCAAGCTGTACCTGCTTTTCTCTTTCACGATAGCGATTAACTTGTGACGAGTTTTTTGTTCCATAACATCTCGAGCAAGAGGCTCCTTTTTCATAATGCGGATGCTCTTTGTCTTCTTCAGTAATTGGAAATCTACAGGCATGGCATTGGTCATATTTTCCAAGCTCGAGATTGTGCTTAACAGCTACTCTGTCATCAAAAACAAAACACTCGCCTTCCCATAAACTTTCATCTTCTTTAACCTCTTCAAGATATTTTAAAATTCCGCCCTGAAGATGAAAAACATTTTCAAAGCCTTCTGATTTTAAATAAGCTGTAGATTTTTCACAGCGTATACCGCCCGTACAAAACATGGCAATTTTTTTATCTCGGTATTTTTCTAAATTATTTTTAGTATAGGCTGGGAACTCTCGAAAAGTCTCAGTATTTGGGTTAATAGAGCCCTTAAAACTACCTATTTCAAATTCATAGTTATTTCGAGTGTCAATTAAAACAACGTCAGGGTCATTGATGAGCTCATTCCAATCAGCAGGCTTAACATAAGTGCCAGAAGAATGCGTCGGGTCAATATCTGACACACCTAAAGTAACTATTTCTTTTTTTAACTTAACCTTAAGTCTTTTAAATGGAGGTTTCTCACTATAAGATAATTTATACTCTAAGCCAGCCAGTCTCCCATCTTTTTGAAGGTAATCAAGCGATTTCATAATGCTATCGTTATCTCCAGCAATCGTTCCATTGACTCCCTCCCTAGCTAACAATAAAGTACCTCTAATATTTAGAGAGTCTAAAAATAATTTTAAAGAACTTTGAATTTCTTCAAAGTCATCCAACCGAGTAAACTTATATAAAGCACAAATAGTGAGCATATTTCATTAATATAAAAGTAGTATTTCGATTTTACTAGTCAGTTGTATTTTTTTTCACTTATTTAACCTTTGAGTAAACATAAAAACTCCATTAGGGCTCCACTATTCTTAATACCGACAAGTGTATAATATTTTTCTTTTGCTTCTTAAGCATCGATTAATCAGTTTAACTCAATAATGCTAAATAATATTCACAAGCCAAGCGACATAAAAAAACTCAGTATTGAGGAATTAAATGCACTTGCCCAAGAGATTAAATTATTTTTAATAGATAGTATTGAAAAAACTGGAGGGCACCTAAGCTCAAACCTTGGAACTATTGAATTAACCCTGGCACTGCATTATGTATTTGACACCCCTAACGATACTTTCGTTTGGGATGTTGGTCATCAGGCTTACACCCATAAAATTCTAACTGGCAGAAAAGATTTAATGTCTACTCTGCGTCAGAAAGATGGCTTATCTGGCTTTACAAAAAGAAGTGAAAGTGAACATGACGCTTTTGGAGCTGGTCATTCGTCAACCTCAATAAGTGCGGCCCTTGGTATTGCAATTGCAAACAAATTACAACAAAAACCTGACACATCAATAGCAGTTATTGGAGATGGAGCTCTAAGTGGAGGCATGTCATTTGAAGCTATGAATCATGCGGGAGATACTGATGCTAATCTGTTAATCATTCTAAATGACAACGACATGTCGATTTCTCAAAATGTTGGCGCCTTAAGTAAATATCTAACTAGACTTATTTCTGGAAAAATATACTCAACTATGAAGTCAAAGTCTCTTGAGTTTTTAGAAAGATTGCCACGTGTACAAAAATTTGCTAAACGCTCAGAGGAGCATTTAAAAGGGATGTTTCTTCCAGGAACGTTATTTGAAGAGCTTGGAATTGAGTATTTTGGGCCAATTGATGGTCATGATATTCCTGTATTAATTAAAGCTTTACAAAATTTACAAAAGATCGAAAACCCTCGAATTCTTCATATCATTACTAAAAAGGGGCACGGCTTAGAGGCTGCTGAGCAAAACCCATTAAAGTTTCATGGAATTTCACCACCATCAAGCTCAACTGACAACTTTCCAAGCTACAGCAAGGTTTTTGGAGAGTGGTTATGTAATAGCGCCAAAAATGATGGGAGAATAATTGGTATAACCCCAGCAATGTCTGAAGGATCTGGCATGGTTAATTTTGAAAAAAACTTTCCTGATCGCTTCATAGATGTTGCTATTGCAGAACAACATGCTGTCACCCTTGCTGGAGGCATGGCGACCAAAGGATTAAAGCCAGTTGTTGCAATATATTCAACATTCTTACAGCGTGGTTATGATCAATTTATTCATGACATCGCATTACAAAATTTAAATGTTATTTTTGCTATTGATCGTGCAGGGCTTGTTGGCGCGGATGGTGCGACACACGCTGGTATTTTTGATCTAAGCTTTTTGAGATGCATACCAAATATTGTTATTATGACGCCAAGCTCTTCAATTGAAATGTACATGGCCCTTAATTTTTCTCGTAATTGTGATGGTCCAGTTTGTGTACGATTTCCAAGAGGTAAGTCAGCTATTGAAGAGTTCGTCACAGATGAGTCAATAGAAATTGGTAAAGGAAATATTGTGAGAACTGGCAAAGATATTGCTATTTTTGCATTTGGCAATATGCTTGAGCCTGCACTTAAAGCATCTGAAAAGATTAATGCAACCGTTATTGATATGAGATTTGTTAAACCGTTAGATGAAAATTTAATTATTGATACTGCCAACAACTATAAAAAACTTATCTCCATTGAAGACAACACAGCAAGCGGTGGTGCTGGAAGTGCTATTAATGAATTACTCCAATCAAAAAATATTAAAACGCCCTTCCATATCATTGGCGTTCCTGACCTTGTAACTGAGCACGGTTCGCAAGATGAACTTTATGAACTTTATGGATTAAATGAAGAAAGTATCATTAATGCTTCTAAAATCTAATGAAGTCAACCTTAAAAAAATATAGCCCAAAACGTGAAAATATAAATTTAGGATGGCTCAATAAACACTTAACCGATCCAGAGCTTTGGAAATGGAACAAGAAATCTATTGCTAAAGCCTTTGCAATTGGACTTTTTTGTGCCTTCCTTCCAGTTCCAATTCATATGCTATTAGCTGGCATTCTTGCAGTTGCTTTTTCTGCAAACATTATGCTTTCATTGCTAATTGTTTGGGTAAATAACCCAATTACAATAGTGCCAATTATTTACTTTACTTATAAATTAGGTGCATCCATTATTGGAGTGGAGATTGATCCTGAATTTGAATTTTCATTTGGCTATTTGATGGCTAATTTTTGGTCTGCGACACTAGCCTTATGGATTGGAGGATTAATCACCTCAATTGTAGCCTCAACATTGGGGTATTTTTCAATTATTTCAATATATAAATACAGAGCACTCAAAAGAATTAAACGTTGGAAATAGCTATGCGCCTTCTTATGCTAGCTTCCAAAGTATCAACTAATGATTCATTGTTTACCTTGCTATGAGGTTTGCCATCTATATATAGTAGATTTGGAGAACCGCCAGTGAGGCCTACGCTAACTTCCTTAGCCTCCCCTGGCCCATTAACAACACAACCAATAACAGCAACATCAATTGGCTCTGTTATATCTTCAAGACGAGCTTCAAGTTCATTAACAACCGAGATTACATCAAATTTTTGTCTAGAGCATGATGGGCATGCAATCAAATTAACACCTTTCTTTCTTAAATGAAGTGACTTTAAAATATCAAAGCCAACCTTTATTTCATCAACTGGATCTGATGCAAGTGACACTCTAATAGTATCACCAATACCTTCGCTTAAAAGTAGTCCCATTCCGATTGAAGATTTAACAGTTCCAGAGCGAAATGATCCAGCCTCAGTAATTCCCAAGTGCAGTGGGTTGTCAATCTGAGAGGCTAATTGCCGATAGGCGAATACCGTCATAAAAACCTCAGAAGCTTTTAGTGAAACTTTGAAGTTGTCAAAGTTGAGTCTATCTAAAATATCAATATGCCTAAATGCAGACTCTACCATTGCCTCAGGAGTTGGCTCGGTGTATTTTTTTTGTAAATCTTTTTCAAGAGATCCAGCATTAACACCAATACGAATAGGTATTCCATTATCTTTTGCAGCTGCAACGACCTCTCGTATGCGATCCTCTTTACCAATGTTGCCAGGATTAATTCTTAAGCAATCTGCGCCATATCCTGCAACCTTTAGGGCAATCTTATAATCAAAATGAATATCCGTAATTAGAGGGATATTAACGCGTTTTTTTATTTCTTTAAACGCCTCGGCTGCTTCCATAGTAGGGATTGAAACTCTAACAAGGTCAGCTCCAGCGTTTTCAAGAGATAAGATTTGTGACACTGTAGAGTCAACATCGCATGTTTCGGTGTTAGTCATGCTTTGGACACTAATCGGAGCATCGCCGCCAACAGCAACATTGCCGACAAAAATTTTCCTAGAAACTCTTCTTTTAATTTTGTGTACTTGCTTCATAGGTGCTTATTACTTCGTCAAGACTCTCCGTTGTCTCCTGAACTTCATCAGGAAAAATTACATCATCACTATTATCAACTACTATATTCTCACTTTCTTCATCAAGAATTGGCTGACTAATTATGATTGAATTTGATTTACTTTTATTAGTATCTTCTCCCTGAAAATAATACCACATAGCGCCAAAAATTAAAAATAACAAAAATAACCAGAGCAGTCTTCCCTTTATAGGTTTTTTCTTTTTAGGATAATAATTAATCCCGTCCAGCACTTCTTCTGCTCTTATCTACGACTTTTCCAGCTAGCTGACCACATGCCGCATCAACATCGTCACCTCTTGTTCTTCTCGTGGTAGTTCGAATTCCTGATCGATACAAAATATCTTGAAACTTATCAATAGTAGCATCATTTGAGGTTTTATATTCAGTCTCAGGAAATGGGTTAAAAGGAATTAAATTAACTTTAGCCGATTCTCCCTGAAACCAAAAATTTATTAGTTTTGATAGGGAGCGAGCCTGCTCAAGAGAGTCATTAACACCTTCAAGCATAACATACTCAAACATTACATGCCTCTCTTGAGTTCCTGCATTTAAGTAGTAATGGCAAGCTTTCATCAGCTCTTTTATAGGGTATTTTTTATTAATTGGTACAAGTATATCTCTTAATTCATCATTAGGGGCATGCAAGGAGATAGCCAAACTAACTGGAACTGTGTCGGACATTCTCTTTAATGCGGGAACAATTCCAGATGAAGAAACGGTAACTCTTCTTCTAGAGAGTCCAAATGCCCAATCATCTAAAAGAATATCACACGCATCATAAACAGGAGATTCATTAAGTAATGGCTCACCCATACCCATAAAAACTACATTAGAAATTCGCTTATCTTTGTCTTGTAAATGGTTTTGAGCAATTAGTACCTGTGCAATAATCTCATGACTTTGAAGATTACGATTAAACCCCTGATATCCGGTTGAGCAAAATGTGCAAGCTAAAGAGCAGCCGACTTGTGAAGATATGCAAAGAGTTCCTCTATTTTTTTGAGGTATGAAGACTGTTTCAATATGATTTTCTTCACTAAGCTTAATTACCCACTTAATTACGCCATCTTTTGAGTGGTTGATGGAGCTCACCTCAGGCAATTCAATAGAAGCAATTGCTTCAAGCTTTTGTCTTAAATCTTTTGAAAAGTTATGCATATCACCAAAATCAGAAGCACCTTGGTGATAGATCCATTGCATAATTTGTTTTGTACGAAATGGCTTTTCGTTTAAATCAGAAAAAAACTTCTTAAGTTTGCTTTGAGTAAGCCCTAATAAGTTTTGTTTTTCAAGCATCAGTAAGTCTCTTTTTATATTACTTATCTAGTTCTCGGACAAACACCATCATCGCCAAAGAAATAGGCAATTTCAATTGCAGCATTTTCTTGAGAATCTGAACCGTGAACCGCATTTTCATCCAGAGATTCTGCAAAATCTGCTCTAATAGTACCTGCATCAGCATCTTTTGGATTAGTCGCGCCCATAATTTCACGATGTTTTGCAACTGCATTCTCGCCCTCTAGGACTTGAACCATCACGGGGCCAGAAGTCATAAAACTGACTAAGTCGTTAAAAAAAGGCCTTTCTTGATGAACGGCATAAAATCCACCAGCCATTGCTTCATCCAAGTGAATCATTTTTGACGCAACAATTTTAAAACCAGCATCTTCAAAACGAGAGTAAATTTGACCAATTACGTTTTTAGCTACAGCATCTGGCTTAATTATTGATAAAGTTTGTTCCATGAACAATCTCCAGTTATTTAAAAAGCGGGTATTTTACCATGCAGCTGGCTATTTCTAATACTTAGAGATAAAAAAATAAGATATGATTATTTATGAAAAAATCTTTCTTTATTGGGTTAAATCTTCTTAATTGACTTTTTGCGGCGATAGTAATCTAATATATCAAAGCCTCTGAAATACAAACTGACAATTGGAAGAAACCATGGCTTTCCAAAATAGTAAGGTCTGGTTTGTAAAGGTGTTTGTTCAAAAATAGTAACTTTCTGATCGGGATTTAACATTTTCAAAGCAGCCATATGACCTAAATAGGGTGCCATTGCAACCCCATTTCCACAGTAGCCTAGCGCTGAATAAATCCCTTTATTTATACTAAGATTTGGCAACTGGCTAAAACTAAATCCTGTAAATCCTGTCCAGCAATGGCTAATCTCTACATCAACCAAGGAAGGAAAAATTTCAATCAACATCTTACGAAGAGTTGGTAATGCCTCCTCAGCAGAAATTGAATGCATAGCTGCCCGAGTTCCTAGCATTATTCTTTTACCGCAAGGGGTTGGCCTATAATAACAATAGCGCTTGCGAGTTTCAACCATACAATGACCGCCCGGCAATAAAGACTGCACTTTATCTTTACCAATATCTACTGTTGTTATTACAAAGCTTGGGACTGGTAATATGCGCCTTGACAAGTACTTAGAAAGATTTGATTGCGTATATCCATTAGTTGCCATAAGAACTTGCTTACATTGAATTGTTGAGCTTGAAGTTACAACATCAAAGCCACTCTGTTTTATTTTTGATGATTTATTAACTTCTATAACAGGCCTATTTCCAAAAATTTTTGCTCCCGCCTCCAATGCAAGCTTTAACAAACCATAATGAAATTTACGAGGATGGACAGAACCGTGATCTTGATAAAACTGACCTCCAAAATATAAATCTGTTTTTATAGATTTGGACATTCTATCAGGACTAATCATTTTGGAATTAAAGTGATCAATAGCTTTTAATTTTTTTAAGTTATCTGACATATCGACTTGATCTTGAGGCAGCCATGAAGTTCTTAATCTTCCACAAATTTGAAATTCACAATCAATATTATTTTCTTCAATCAAGTTAGATGTAAAAGCTAGTGAAGCATTAGCCTCTATATGAATTTCTGCTGCAATAACTTCGCCATATTTTTTCTTTGCCTGATCTGTTGAAACCTTGTGACCAGACCCGAGCATCCCCCCATTCCTAGTGCTTGCTCCAAAACCAATCATCTCTGAATCTAAGACAATGACATTTTTTCCAGATTTTGACAATGTTAAGGCTGCGCTTAATCCAGTATATCCAGCGCCAACAATAACAATATCTGCACTTAATGGGAGCTCATCAGTATTTTCAAATTGTGGCTGGTCATCCCACCAGAATGGTGTAAATTTAGTCATTTAAGAGCATTAAAATAAAAACCTTAAAAGTAGTATATCAAGCATTTGAATACAAAAATACATATTACCAATCTACGTTATTAGATTTACAATATTCTTAATTTTCTTTGGGTAAACCTTTTAGATTACTTCTAAAAAATTCGACTATTCTAGTAGAAAACTCATCTAAGTACATAAATTTAACTCCAGAATGTATGGCATTTTCAGCCAACCAAATTGTTAAGTTAGCTCCATATTTTTTTGCAAGAATGATCATGTCAGATGTATTATGAGGCAGAACTCTAGTGTCAGAAGTTCCATGCATTGCAAATATTGGACGGTCACCATGATTTATAAATGCAAGTTTTGGTGAAGGCTCAAGCAATGTTTCATTACCAAATAAAAATGCTGCCCAAATAGCTCCATTAACAAGCCATGGTGGATACCCTTCTCTTTGAAGCTCCTCCTTAACTATAATATTTAAATCAGAATATCCAGAATCTAAAATAGCAGCCTGTATTCTATCGTCCACACCAAAAGCAATCGCTGCAGTTCCAGCACCCATAGATAAACCATAGATTCCAATCCGTTCAGGAATAATAGATTGAATGTTTACTAGCCAATCTACACTAGCAATAACGTCACGGTATTCTTTAGTACCAATACTGATTCTTCCATCTTCAATGGTTGACATGCCATGATCACGCTGATCAAACAAAAGGGTATTGAAGCCAGCCTTATGTAATATAGCTGCAACTAACAAGATATCGGAATCATACTTACTTGATCTTAAGCCATGTGCCAGAATAATAACTGGAGCTTCGCCTGCGCCATTTTTACTTATTGGAATCCACCATGCTTCTATATTTATGCCCTCATCTCCCACAGCATATTGATGCGACTCCCAATAATCAACCGTATATTTATCAAAAGGAAAGTCACTCTCTTTTGAATTATCTCTGTAGCTACCAGGAGTATTAATACAATCAGCAGAGCATCCAGGATCAGCCTTAGCAAGGGTTGAATATATAAAGTATCCAATACTTATATAAACCAAAGCAATAAATACTATGACTCCAATAAACGTGAAGCCTAATTTAACATACAACTTTTTCATAATATCTTTTCAGCAAATATAAAAAAAGGCGCCAAAGGCGCCTTTTTAATAACTAATTTAATACTAGTTACATGCGTCTTTCAATGCTTTACCTGCTTTAAATGCAGCAACATTTGAAGCTTTAATTTGAATCGTCGCACCAGTTTGTGGGTTACGACCACTGCGAGCCGCACGAGCTCTAACTACAAAGCTACCAAAGCCAGTTAGTTGGACTCCATCACCGCTTGCCATTGCTGAAGTAATAGCACCAGTTGTTGCGTTTAGCGCTCTTGCAGCATCAGCTTTAGATAAGTTAGCACCTGAAGCAATTGCATCAATTAATTCTGATTTATTCATTTTAATTCTCTCCAATAAAAGTTTGTTAATAAAAGTTTTTTAAACATAAGACCAAGCGAACGAGGTAAATTTTGAACCTATTTCAGGAGGAAAGAATCAAAAGAAACCATCTGCCTCCAACGCTGCATCTAGAGCTTATTGTACTATCAAAATAAAGCTATTTGAAAAATAATTAAAAAAAATATTATATTCTATCGATTGTTGTCCTTAAGCGCCCTCGCTTTATCCAATTTCCAATCTCTTTCTTTAATATCCTGACGCTTATCATGGCCTTTTTTTCCTTTAGCTAAGCCAATCTCTAATTTGACTCTACCTCTCGCCCAATAAAGTTTTAAAGGTACAACTGTGGCGCCTTTCTGAGTAATCTTTTCTCGAAGCCTATTAATTTCAAGTCTATTTAAAAGTAATTTTCTAGTTCTTATTGGATCACATTCGACGTGGCTAGAAGCAGAATTTAGTGGTGATATATGAGCGCCAAAAAGAAAGAGTTCATTGTTTTTGTAAATCACATAGCTTTCAGTAATTTGAACTTTACCATCTCTAAGACTTTTAACTTCCCAGCCGAGCAAACTTAAACCTGCTTCAAGACTTTGTTCGATAAAATAGTCATGCCTTGCTTTTTTATTTAAAGCAATAGTATTTGAATTATCTTTTTTATTTTTTGCCATGCATCGTATTTCAAAAAGCGCAATTGTTCCATATACACCCCAGCAAATGTTTGAGTTAGTTAACAATATTAATGACTACTCTCAATTTTTAAACTGGTGTGACTCTTCCTCTATTTTAAATCAATCTGACAACCAAATCACTGCGTCAGTCGAGATAAATAAAGGCGGCATTAAACAAACGTTTTCAACACTAAATACTTTAACTCCATACAAATCAATTGCTATGGAGTTAGTTGATGGACCATTTGACGTGCTTTCGGGTGAATGGCGATTTGAACCGCTTGGTGATAATGCTGCAAAAATTCATTTAGATCTTCAATTTAAGTTCAAATCAATGCTCATTGATATGACTCTTTCACCTGTTTTTAAAAATATAGCGAATTCACAATTAGATTCTTTTGTTGAAAGAGCGAAATATATTTATGGCTAAACTTATTGCTTTAAACAAACCATTTGGTGTTATTTGCCAGTTTAGTGGGGATCAAAATACATTATCAGACTATATAGACATACCAAACGTCTATCCAGCAGGCAGGCTTGATAAAGACTCAGAAGGATTAGTTATTCTTACAGATGATGGTAAGTTACAAAATTTAATATCTAATCCAAAATATAACAAAACCAAAACCTATATTGTTCAAGTTGAAGGTGCGATGAGCGATGATGCAGTTAGCTCTCTGCATAAAGGCGTTCAACTTAAGGATGGAAATACTAAGCCTGCCGTCGTTAAAATAATTAAAGAGCCAAGCTGGCTTTGGGTAAGAATGCCTCCAATAAGAATAAGAAAAAATACTCCCACCTCATGGATTGAAATTTCAATTAGCGAAGGAAGAAATCGCCAAGTACGCAGAATGACTGCAAGTGTTGGATTTCCCACGCTCAGGCTAATTAGAACAAGAATTGATAAATGGGACTTAAAGGATATACCCTCAGGATCTTATGTCACTCTTTAAACTTGCTTATGAAGCCCTAATTTGCAACGATGTAGAGAGAAAAATTTTACTAATTAATGATTTAAAAAAATACCATATTCCACTTGATATCAATGAATTTAAAGTCAATGTAATTAAAATCCCTTCCCCAGGGAGACCTTTGAAACCAAGCTTAGTTGACTTCAAAGGAACCCCAAAAAGAGATCGTTCAGATTTAGGCATGATAAAAAATATCCATGCGATTTGTCATATTGAATTTAATTCAATAAATTTAGCCTTAGATGCAATCTACAGATTTCAAGAAATGCCCCATAAATATTATGCAGACTGGATTCAAGTGGCCAGCGAGGAGACAACGCACTTCTCACTTCTCAAGAATTACCTTGAGTCTATTGGATATAGTTATGGTGATTTTGATGCTCACAATGGTTTGTGGCAAATGACAGTTGACACAGATTATGATGTTTTATCAAGAATGGCTTTAGTTCCTAGAGTTTTAGAAGCGAGAGGTTTAGACGTTACCCCAAGGATTAGAAAAAAATTTAAAGATTCAAAACTGCATAAGATGGTTGAAATTTTAGATATTATTTTTAAAGATGAAATTGGGCACGTAAAAATTGGGAACTATTGGTATCAATACCTTTGCCATAAAAGAGATCTTGACCCAATTAAGACATTTGACTTGTTAATAAAAAAACACATTGGGTCTAACTTGCGTGGGCCATTTAACATTGAAGCAAGGCTTTTATCAAATTTTAGTCAAAATGAATTAGATTATCTCGAGCACCCTGAATTACTAGAAACTAACTAATTTCATCCATGGCTTGATTTGCCAACAGATCCGCCATGTCATTACCTGGATCGTCACTATGGCCTTTAACCCAGTGCCAATTTACAGAAAATTCCTTATTTAGGACGTCTAATTGCTTCCAGAGCTCTACATTTTTAACCGGCTTCTTATTAGCAGTCTTCCAGCCTTTTGCCTTCCAGCCTTCAATCCAATCATTTATGCCCTGTATAACGTACTTTGAATCAGTATATAAATCAACAGTAATATCACTTGATTTGAGAGCTTGAAGGGCTTTGATAGAGGCTGTTAGCTCCATCTTATTGTTTGTAGTATTTAACTCTGAGCCTTTTAATTTCTTGTCATGATCTTTGTATCTCAACCATGCGCCCCATCCACCAATTCCAGGATTTCCTCGGCAACCACCATCTGTATAAATTACAATTTTTTCCATGGACTAGTTATCTACATTAAGTTGAAGCCAATACTCAAGCAAAGCTAAATGCCACAGTCTTGATCCATTCAAAGCTGTCATATAGTCTTTAGGAGAATTAATCACTTTATCAATATATTGTTGATTAAAAATACCTCTATTACGACAAGCACTGGACAAAAGTATATCAGACATAAATTCCAAAAAATCACCCTGAATATACTTTAGAGCCGGCATTGGAAAATAACCTTTTTTTCGATCTATTACAGAATTTGGCAGGAGTCCTCTTGAAATTTGTTTAAGAGGATACTTTCCCTCATCTCGCATTTTCAATGAAGGTGGAATACTAAGCGCCCATTCAACTAGGTCAGTATCCATAAATGGCACTCTTGCCTCTAAACCCCATGCCATAGTCATATTGTCGACTCGTTTAACTGGGTCATCAACAATTAATCTTGTCATATCAGTTCGAAATACTTTATCAATAAAAGAGTCGGCCCCTGGCTTTAAAAACTCCTTATTTAGCCAATTATGAGTATGATTCTCACCCTGATATATTGATGATACTGTTTGTAAATATTCATTATGCGGCCTATCAACATAATGCTTTGAAAAGCGCTCTACTTCATTACCTTGCTCATTCACCATTCTTGAATACCAAAAATAACCAGCAAAAGCTTCGTCAGCTCCTTGTCCAGATAAGACAACTTTAGTGTGCTTTGAAACTTGCTCAGAGAGCAAATAAAAAGCTACAGCATCTTGACCTACCATTGGCTCTGACATATTCATAACTGCTTCTGATAATCGTGGAAGTACTTCTTTATTACTCACTTGATATTTTTTATGCTGGGTATTAAATCTTGATACAATTTGATCGGAGTACTCAAATTCACTCCCAACCTCATCACCGATGTCTTCAAATCCTATTGAAAAAGTGCGAATATCTTCATGCCCAGCTTCTTTTAGAAGGGCAACGATAAGCGATGAGTCCAATCCCCCAGAAAGTAAAACCCCTATTGGCACGTCAGATGCAGACATTCTTTTCATAACTGCTGCAGTTAATAACTCATGCGTTCTTTCAATATAGTCCTGGTCTGAAATATTTTCTTCCAGCCTTTTTGCGCTTGGATGCCAATATGTTGTTTCGCGTAATTCACCATTAGAACGTAACGTAACAAATGTACCCGGCTTTAATTTATGAATTCCATTAATAATTGTATTTGGCGCTGGAACGACCCCATGAAGAGATAACTGCTGGTGCAAGGCAACAGGATTAATACTTCTATCAAGCTCTTGAGTAAGCAAGGCTTGAGAATTTGATGCAAAAGTAAATGCTTTAGGAGTGATATTAAAGTATAGAGGTTTAATGCCCATCCTATCTCTTGCAACAAAAAGTTGCTGAGAAGAATGGTCCCAAATAGCAAAAGCAAACATTCCATCAAGGAGTTTAACGCAATCTTCGCCCCAAAAGTGATATGCCTTTATTATTACTTCTGTATCAGAGTTTGAGAAAAAATCATACCCTTTGCCTATTAATAGAGCTCGAAGTGTCTTATAGTTGTAGATCGTTCCGTTAAATACTAATGTTAATTTAAGAAGATCATCGACCATTGGTTGAGATCCTAAATTCGACAAATCAATAACACTTAATCGCTGATGTCCAAAACCAACCTCTCCTTCAAGCCACTTTCCTTTTGAATCAGGCCCCCTTCTTGCAAGTTTACTCATCATATGATCTAGAGATTTTGTAGAAACAAACTCCCCATCAAATCGAAATTGGCCACAAATACCACACATAAATTTAACCCTTAAACTTTAAAATTAACACTTCTGAACAACCTACAAATATACCCACTTGTTATGTATTTCTATAATTGAGGCTAACTTAGAAATGTAAAATAGTCATTTTATCAAGTATTACTAACTAAGAATGTCTCAAACACTCTACGATAAATTAATGAGCACTCATATTGTCCATAACCAGGACGGGGCAT
>CAJQTP010000008.1 GCA_905620445.1 uncultured Candidatus Thioglobus sp. | reverse complement strand
AGATATTATCTATACTGCCTATTTAGTGCTTTGGATAAAGGCTAAATTGAGCTTAATCTAACTGAACTTCACATAACATAAACGAAATATACCATACATAATTAAATGAATGTTTCTAATGTGACTTCAAATCATATTATGAATTAGATATATATGATTAATTTTTTCAGTATGAAAGACGCTAATCAAAAATTTAATTATATGTTTTAAGATAGCCATAAAAAAAAAGGGCAGCTTAACGCTACCCTTTTTCAAGAAAACGTTTACTAGTCTTCTACTTTTTCACCCATAAGTGCCGTCATAATTAGAACAGTTATACCACCAGTGGTGATTGCTGAACTAAATATACTTCCCATAAGCTTACCAAATGTACCGCCTATGTTATTAACTAGAGCACCTGCAAACTGGGGCACTAGTAAGACACCAAAACCCATACCAAAAGAAACAGCTAATATGAGCATATTACGACGATTCATATCCACCTTTGAAAGGATCTTGATTCCCGCAACTGCAACAGTACCGAACATTACGATAGTAGCGCCACCTAAAACAGAAGCTGGTAATGCCCTAAGGATTGATCCTACATGAGGAAATAAGCCCATGATAACAAGGATTATTCCAATCCAAACTCCCACGTGCCTACTTGCAATACCTGTTAACTGAATCACGCCATTGTTTTGGCTAAACGTTGTATTCGGGAAGGTATTAAAAACAGCAGCAATTGCTGAGTTAACGCCGTCACCTAGAACACCATTCTTGATTCGAGTTAAGTAACCTTCGCCCTTAATCTCTTGTTTTGATATCATGCAGTTCGCAGTGATATCGCCAGAAGATTCTATTGTGGTAATTATGTAAATTAATGCAATAGGTATAAAGGCAATAATATCAAAATCAAAGCCATATTTAAAAGGTATAGGTATGCTTATCACTTGTTGAACAGCGAACAATGAGCTGAAACTAATCTTGCCCAAAACTGCGGCTACAACAAATCCTATAACTAGTCCAATAACGATCGATGATAAGCGGATCCATTGATTGTTAGAGCGATTCAATATAATGATTGAAATCATTACGATGAAACCTAGAGCAAGGTTCTGTAAAGAGCCCCAAAACTGCGGCTTATTATCTAGCAACCATTGCCCGCCACCAAGGTCCGTTAAACCAACCTTAATAAGACTAATGCCAATAATAGTAATGACTGTACCCGTTACAATTGGAGTGATTAGTTTTCTTAATTGCGGCAAAAATTGACTTAAGCCAATCTCTATAAAAGCTCCTAAGAAACACACGCCCATTATCATTGCAAGAATTTCATCTGGCCCGCCACCTTGAGCTTTAGCAAGAAAGCCAGCTGCAAGAACAGAGCTTAGGAACGCGAAACTTGTTCCTTGAACGCAGATCATTCCAGCACCAATATTCATTGGTTTTTTTGCTTGAATAATTGTTCCGACACCTGAAACCATTAGCGCCATACTAATTAGATAAGGTATTTGTTCGCCTAGTCCAAGTGCGCCACCGATGATTAAGGTTGGGGTTATAACGCCTACAAAACTTGCGAGCACGTGTTGCAGTGCTGCAAAGAATTTTTCGGCGGTTGGCGGATTCGCCTCTAGCTCGTATATTAGCTCTGAATCGTGAATCTCTCCTTCACTCATAACTATTCTCCTTTTTATGATTAATGTATTATTTTATAAAATTAGCCTCGATAGTGATATCATTATTGAAGCCGCTTTAATTGTTAACAATTATTGCTAACAATTAATATATTACCATTATTCGATATTTAGAATAGTTAAATTTGAGCCATTAAAAAGAATCTTCTGTAGGCAGCTTATTTAACAGAAACTTGAGTAGGATTAAGAAGATGGTGCCCGGAGCCGGAATCGAACCGGCACGCCCGTTAAAGGCGCAGGATTTTAAGTCCTGTGTGTCTACCAATTTCACCATCCGGGCGAAGAGGCATGAAGAACGAGAAATTATATACTATCGATAATATTTTTTTTATTAATTACTCATTAAGAAATCTAAAGAATTATTAAAACCTTTCCTTCAGCCATTTAATAAACTGCTCTATTGTTTGGTCACGATTAATTTCATTTAAACTTTCATGACGAGTACCCTCCAAAATATTACAGGTGACATCAGAGAGTCCAATATTTTGAAGTTTTATCGCTAGTTTTTTCATGTCACTTCCGTTTTGAGTACATGGATCTTCAGCCCCACCAACAATATGAACTGGAAGTTCCTTAGGTAATTTTTGTAAGTTCTTTTTATTGCCTGCATAAAAAACGCCATCCAAGACATGTCTCCACATGGATATTGATACTTCAAACCCACAATAAGGGTCGTTGACGTATAGGTTCACTTCATTCTCATCCCGAGATAGCCAATCAGATTTAGTGCGGTTCGGTTTAAATTTTGAGTTCCAAGCCTCAAATGAAAGTTTCCAGGCTATTAAACTTGGGAGATTTTGATTACGGAAAAATCCTTCTAGCGCTAATATTACTCTTGACGCTTGAGGCAAAAGACCTATTTCAATACCGCTATTCCAGCAAGCTAGCGCGTTCACTTGATTTGGGTACTTTAATGCAAAGTTCAGATTAATGATTGAGCCAAGAGAGTGGCCAAAGCAAATTATTGGTTTATTTGGAAGTCTTTTTTTAATAAGATTTACAATTTCATTTTGATCTTCTAATACTTTATTGAGCCCATCAGATATAGCAAACACTCCTTGAGGGGCATCATCGGCTATAGTTCGTCCATGACCTCTCATGTCATGAGCGAAAACTGCAAAGCCAGCGGCCGTTAATTTCAATGCAAATCGAGAGTACCTACTAGAGTGCTCAGCCATTCCGTGAGTTATATGCACCACAGCCCTCACTTGACCTAAAGGTAAAAGGCTGTTTAGATTAATTTTTGAGCCTGTTGAGCTTTGATGAATTTCGGTTTGCATAAAATAATTTTATTCTTTAATTACTTACAAATAATATAGTAGCCCATTTAATAAATACGTACAAATAATAAATATTAATGACGCGATTAAACCTTTAACGCAGAAAGATAAATTATTTATGTAAAATTTATCTTTTATGAGTTTTAATTTCTTGAGGTTATTTCTATAATGAGTTATGTATTAGCATTACTTTTGGGTTGGGTTGGATTCTCTCTTATTAAGAGATTCATTAGTCAAGGCCCAGTTAGTTCTTCAAAGAAAAAAACTGGGCAAAAAATGCTTGCGTGCTCTGTTTGTGAAACTTACATTCCAGAGCAGGATGCTATTATTAAAAATGGTAAAATTTTTTGCTCTAAAGAGCATTCGGAGTAGATAAATGAAGTTTCTATTAGATTTTGGCCCCATAATCCTTTTCTTTGTTGTGTATAAATTTTACGGACTTTATGCAGCGATATATGCAATGATTGCATCAACCTTTGCGCAAATGATGTATGCCAGGCTAACTACTGGAAAGTTCGTGACCTCACAGGTCCTTACTTTTATTTTATTGATAGTTTTTGGCGGTATCAGTATTGCACTAAGAGACCCTGCATTTGTTATGTGGAAAGTGAGTGTTCTGTATGTAATATTTGCAATTGCACTGATCGGCAGTAACTGGATTGGAAGTAAGACGCTGCTCGAAAGAATGATGGGTAAAGAGCTTGATCTTCCTAGAGCTATTTGGACTCGCCTAACCTGGTTTTGGGGCTTTGGCTTTGTAGGCATTGCCATCGTTAATGCTTATTTTGTAAATACTGCGCTTACGTCTAGGCAGAAATTTTTAGACAGCGGAATATTAGTTGATCCAAAGATAGATCTAAGTAATTTTGACTGCGCTCAAACGCCTTTAGAAAATCTGTGCTTATCGGCTCAAAGAACTGAAGAAGCTTGGGTAAACTTTAAATTATTTGGAACTCTAGGCCTTACTTTGATCTTAATAGTTATTACTGTGCTGTCAATTAGCAAGCATATTAAAGAAAAGCAGGCAGAGTCCTAATAGAAACTCTGTTGTCTTCAGTAATCAAATTCTTTACATTGGAGTAATTCTTGTCAATAATTGGTGCACTCGTTGCATACAAAGGGAAGCCGGCAAAGATTGTCGCCTCAACTACCCATAAGTATGAAATCAGTTTTTCTGATGGATCATCACAAAAAGTGAGAGAAAAGGATTTTCGGTATATACATCCTGAGTTCTCAAATGTAACCGATCAATGCAGTAATGCAGATATGAGTATCCTCAATGATCTTCAAGAAGAGTCATTATCACTTCAAGAGATAACGGAGTGGATTTTTGAAGAATTTACTAGCCAAAATGCTTGGTGCGTTTACTTAATGTCTGAAGATTCTTTATATTTCTACTGGAGTAAAGACAGCTTAATTTTGCGCCCAGTAGAACAAGTTAAATTGATTCAAGCGCAAAGACATGAAAAAAAAATTGAGGCTGAAAGTTTAGAAAGGTGCATTGGCAACTTAAACAAAAATATATTTGATCAAGATGATATAGTTTGGATCAATGAAATTGAGCAGGTTGCCCTCAATCAGTCAAAGCATAGTAAGGCAATGAGCGCTTTGTCTATTGAGAATTCTCCAGAAAATGCTCACGAGCTTCTTGTTAAGCTTAATTACTGGTCTGAGTTGACGAATCCCTATCCTCAGAGACATAAAGTTTATTTAGATGAGGAAGTGACAGTTAAATCAAAGGAACTTTCAAGAAAAGACCTAACCCATTTAAGCTGTCTCGCCATAGACAATAGTGATTCTAGTGATGCAGATGATGCTATTAGCATTGATGAAGATAAACTTTGGATTCATATTGCAGATGTTGCTAGTTATGTAGAGATTGACAGCGAGCTTGATATTTTTGCCCAAAAAAGAGCCTCAAACTTATATCTTCCTGATCAAATTATTCATATGCTGCCACCTGAGCTCTCTTCTGTTTGCTCTTTAGGCGGAAGTGAAATTTCACATGCCATCTCAATTGGTTTAAGGTTTGATAGCTCAGAAATAAGTGATATCGAGATACATTTGAGCGAAATAAAAGTTACAAATATGAGTTATGAGTATGCCGATAAAGTGATTAATGAAAATGAAATTTTGTCCAAATTAAACAACATTGCAATTTTTCATAAGATATTTAGGAATGCTAATGGCGCAATCAAATTAAACCTTCCAAGTGTTGATGTTAAGATTAAAGGTGATAATGTTAGTGTCGTGCCTCAAGTGGATAGTGCTAGTAGAGAATTAGTGGCTGAGATGATGGTGATTGCTGGGCGCACGATTGCGCAGTTTGCAATTGAAAATAATATCTCATTGCCCTATCTAACTCAAGAGACTGGAAATTTCAGTAAAGACGTTATTGATAATATACAAAAATTAACCATTGCAAAAGCGTTTGAAGCTTCTAAAGGATTTAAAAGATCTAAGATTACAGTAAAGCCCTCTATGCATTCAGGCTTAGGACTCTCAGCGTACACAAGAGCTACGAGTCCAATGAGGCGCTATCTTGATTTATTAGTTCAGCAGCAATTGGTAAGGTTTGTCAGTAAACTGCCAACTTTAGACGACAACACGATTAAAGAAAGGATTAAGGTAATTAACTCCTCGATGCCAAAAGTAAATAAAGCAAGTCGTCAAAGTATTGAGCACTTCAAGTGTTTATACCTGAAGCAAAATAATACTTGGGAAGGGGAGGGCGTTGTTGTTGAAGTTAATGGTGAGAAGGCTTTAATAAATATTCCATCTCTTGCGATGATGACTCAAATCAAATTCAAATCAAACGTTACTATTGAAGATAAAGTAAAGTTAAAGGTCAGCTCAATTAATCTTTTTGAGCGCCTAGTTGATTTCAAGCCACTCTAGGCTTTCACTTAATTTAATTGCGTTACCTTTATTTTGAGACCAGTCGCCCAAGACATAGCGCGTGTAATTTTTCATAGTATGAGTTTTTTGACGATGGGTATGTCCATGAATTAATTCATAGCCTGGATACTTTGACATTAAGAGGTCAGTAGTCTGTTGGTTTACATCCATAATCTTTGAGGATTTATAGCTTTGGGCTTCAACACTTTTTTTGCGAAGCTGGCCCGTTAACTTGAGGCGAATATTTTTTGGTAAATGAAGAAAAATATACTTAACCAGTGGACTTCTGAGAACTTTTTTTAACTTTTGATAGTTGATATCATCTGTGCAAAGACTATCTCCATGGATAAGAAGAAACTTCTTTGTGCTGTGCTCAAGCTGATAAGGCTCAGTGATTAATGTGCAGCCAGTTTCAGCTTCAAAATTGTGTGAGAGCAGAAAATCACGATTACCAACCATTACAAAGACTTTAGTTTCTTTTGTTAATTCCTTTAACGTGGAAATAATAGCTTTGTGGCTTGTAAGTGAGACGTCATCACCTAGCCAGGTATTAAACAAGTCTCCTAAAATAAATAGCTGATCTGCTTTGGATGCATGATCCTCACAGAACTTATTAAAAAAATTAACCTTGTCACCCTCAACGTTTGTAAGGTGTAAATCAGAGATTATTAATGAAGTTAACATGCTTTTATTGGCCAGAATTAATCTGGCCCCATAAAATTAATCTTTAATAGAGGCTTTGATAATCATTACAGCCTCGCCAGGGACGTCGGAATGACCGCCTAAATTTATTGTTTCAACTTTTTCAATTTTATCAACAACATCTTTGCCTGCAACGACTTCACCGAAAACACAGTAGCCCCATCCATCTTGGCCTGGAAAATCTAAAAATTGATTGTCATTAACATTAATAAAAAACTGCGAACTGGCTGAATGTGGTGCCGCAGTTCTTGCCATAGCAAGACTATACTTAACGTTCTTTAGGCCATTTTTAGCTTCGTTTTCAATATTTGCTTTCGTGTTTTTTTGCTGCATGTCTTCAGTCATGCCTCCGCCTTGCACCATGAAGCCAGGAATAACTCTATGAAAGATAGTTCCATCAAAAAAACCATCTTCTACATAATCAGTGAAGTTCTTAGCTGAAATTGGCGCTTTATCCGCGTCAACATTGATGTGAATTTCACCCATATTCGTCTCTAAAATAATCATGTTTTGTCTCTATTGATTTAAAACAGAGAATTATAACTTATTTCATTAACAGTGCTTTCATTAAGAGCAACGTTCAAGTATAATTCCTTCCTTTTTAGCAATCAGATTAGGATTTGTTATGTACGCAGTTATTAAAACAGGTGGAAAACAATACAGAGTTACAGAAGGTGAAACTCTAAAAATTGAGAAGCTTGAAATAGAGCCTGGAAAGAAAGTAACCTTTGATGAGGTCTTAATGGTCGCTGATGGCGATAAAGTACAAGTTGGCTCACCACATGTTGCTAAAGCAAGCGTTGAAGCAAAAGTAATCTCTCAAGGCAAAGGCAAAAAAGTACACATTTTAAAATTCAGACGTCGTAAGCACTCTATGAAGCAACAAGGGCATCGACAGCTCTTTACTGAAATTCAAATTGATAAAATTAAGGCATAAGGGGTAATCTATGGCACATAAAAAAGCAGGCGGTAGTACTAATAACGGTAGAGATTCGGAATCTAAAAGACTTGGTGTAAAGCGTTTTGGTGGCCAAGTAGTACTTTCTGGAAATATTCTAGTTCGTCAAAGAGGTACTAAATTTCATCCGGGTACTAATGTTAAAAAAGGTAAAGACGATACGTTATTTGCAGTTGCCGATGGAAAAGTTCAGTTTGAAAAGAAAGGTAAATTCAATCGTCAATACGTTTCTATCCAGACAGCTTAGTAATCTATTTGTACTTATTTTAAAAAGCGCCTTCTGGCGCTTTTTTGTTATTAATCTCATTTATAATTAGCATTCATATGAAATATTCAATTGTTTTTCCAGGCCAAGGCTCTCAATCTCTAGGCATGCTGTCTGATTTAAGTGATAATTTCTCAGTTGTCAATGAGATTTTTCAAGAAGCCAGCGATGCAATTAATGTAGATCTGTGGAAAATCATTAATGAAGATCAAGAATTATTAAACCTGACTGAAAATACTCAACCAATAATGCTTGCAGCAGGTTATGCAACATACAAAGTTTTAGCTAGTGAAGTTAGTTTAACGCCTATTTCTATTGCTGGCCATAGCCTAGGTGAATATACAGCGCTTGTAGCCTCTGGTTCTTTAAGTTTTTTTGAGGCAGTTAAATTAGTCAGAAAAAGGGCTGAACTAATGCAAGAAGCTGTTCCTAATGGCTCAGGCTCTATGGCGGCCATATTAGGGCTTGATGATGCAAAAATTATTGAAATATGTTCTATTGCTAACGAAATTGGAATAGTTGAAGCTGTGAACTTTAATTCACCAGGGCAAGTAGTTATTGCTGGAGAAAAAAAGGCAGTAGCCCATGCATGCGAGTTAATGAAAGAGGTTGGAGCAAAGCGCGCTTTGGTTCTTCCAGTAAGCGTCCCATCGCACTGCTCACTTATGAAAGATGCCGCAATAGATTTTAAGCGCTCAGTTGATAATATTAATTTTCAAATGGGGAATGAGAAAGTTCTTCATAATGTTGATGCGGATTATTCGAGTAATATTGAAGAGATAAGGTCGAAATTGGTTGAGCAGCTTCATAAGCCAGTTTTTTGGACGTCCATAGTTCAGAAAATGAAAGGTTCAGGCGTTGAAAAACTTATTGAAGCTGGTCCTGGAAAGGTATTGGCTGGACTGACAAGGCGTATTGATAAGTCCCTTACTGGTTCGGCTATAATAGACGTGACTACATTAAAATCTACAGTTGAGGAAATATCAAATGCTTAATGAGAAATTAGTACTTGTAACCGGCGCAAGTAGGGGTATTGGCAGAGCTATTGCGTTGACATTAGGCGCAGCAGGTGCAACAGTAATTGGAACAGCAACAAGTGATGAAGGAGCTGCAAATATTTCAAAAATATTTAATGAAAATAACATTCTTGGTAAAGGCATGAGACTTAATGTCACCGATAATGAGCAAATTTCTGAGCTTTTAAAGAATGTCACTGCAGACTACGGATCAGTAGATATATTGGTTAATAATGCTGGAATAACTCGTGATAATATCCTTGTCAGAATGAAAGAGGATGAGTGGGATGATATTATTAATACCAACCTTTCTTCTGTCTATAAGATGTCAAAGGCTGTGCTGCGAGGTATGATTAAAAAAAGGTCTGGGCGAATTATCTCTATTACTTCAGTTGTCGGTGCTATGGGCAATGCTGGACAGTCAAATTATGCTGCTGCAAAGGCTGGGATTATGGGCTTTACTAAGTCACTAGCGCGCGAAGTTGGCGTTCGAGGTATTACGGTTAATGCAATAGCCCCTGGCTTTATTCAAACAGATATGACTGACAAACTTCCCGAAGACCAAAAAGTAGCACTAGCTTCTCAGATTCCTATGGCCAGATTAGGTACAGTTGACGAAATAGCTCAGTCTGTATTGTTTCTTGCTAGTGAGAGTGGTTCGTATATTACAGCTCAAACATTGCATGTTAACGGCGGCATGTATACAGTTTAATAAATTCAAAGATAGTTTTTCTAATAAGTTAAAAAATTATCTTCGTAATTTAAAAAATGTATGAAGTATCTGACTACAATCATGTTGTAAGATACCTCCAGTAATATTAATTTGATGTTTAAAGCAATTTAAGTTTCTTAAATCTGTGGATGATCCACATACTCCTGTTTTAGGGTCATGGGCTCCATAGACAATACGCTCAATTCTGGCATGTACCATCGCTCCAAAACACATTGCACATGGCTCTAATGTTACATAAAGTGAGGTGTTAGTTAGTCGATAGTTTGCTAGTTTTTTTCCTGCAATCCTTAACAATTGAATTTCAGCATGAGCCGTAGGGTCATTTGTTGATATCGGTTGGTTGTGGGCTTTTGCAACAAAAAGCCCATCTTTAACTAAGATTGCTCCTACTGGAACCTCACCATGCTCTTCAGCTTTTTTGGCTTGTGCTAGAGCAAGAGCCATCCATTTTTCATCTTCATTCATAGGTCGATTTTAACAAAGGTTTATTACTCAAAGCCAATTTCCTGCTAAGGCTAATTTGAAGGCAATAGTAAACATAATTAATGCTATTAGGCCGTCCAGAATTCTCCATGAAAAAGGTCGCTGCATTATTGGCTCTAATAACTTTGCGCCATAAGCAAGGCTGAAGAAAAAAACAAAGCTAGATAGGCAGGCGCCTAGTGCAAATGCAATTCTATAATATCCAAAAAACTGTTGAGATATTGATCCAATAAGAACCATGGTGTCAAGGTATACATGTGGGTTTGCAAAAGTTAATATTGCAGCAATTGATAAAGTCGGTATAAGCCCTTCTGATTTTGACGATTCAATTTCAACCATTATGTCAGCTTTAAAGACTGCCTTTAATCTGAGAACTCCATAACCAGTCAACCAAAGAGCAGAAAAACCAAAGAGGAGGCTCGATATCTGGTTAATGATATTGTTTAGGAAAAATGATACTCCAGCTACCCCAATACTAATGAGTAGTGCATCAGCAAGCGCGCAAAACAAAGCCACATAAAAAACGTGCTGTCCAAGAATGCCCTGCCTTAAAACAAAAGAATTTTGGGCTCCTATAGCAACTATTAAAGAGAGTCCAAGAAAAAAACCTGTTAAAAAAGCTGGCAACATAATGGCTAATTAGTTTTGATAGAATTAAGACTTAGCTTTGTAAAAAGATTCAAAATGCATTTCTCTGTCATTTTTTAGCATTCCAGCAGTTTCGTCCATAAATTTATTTCTGTCTATTCTTGTTATGAATAACCATATACAAATACTATCCTTACTGTGATAAATCGCTTTTAATTCGTCATCAATGTCGCATATTTCTTGAGGTATTTCTGTCTTAATGCAAACCATATCTACTCCCACTCAATGGTTGCAGGTGGTTTTCCTGAAATATCATATACAACCCTAGAGACTCGTGAAATTTCATTCATGATTCGATTGGAGAGGTGGTCTAAGAAGTCATATGGAAGTCGCGCCCAGCGTGCGGTCATAAAGTCAATGGTCTCAACGGCGCGAAGGGCTATTACATAATCGTATCTTCTTTCATCACCCGTAACGCCTACAGATTTAACTGGAAGGAAGACAGCAAATGCCTGGTCAACTTTATCGTATAAATCATGATTATTAAGCTCCTCCATGAAAATATAGTCAGCTTGCCTTAAGATATCAGCGTACTCTTTTTTTACATGGCCAAGAATTCTAACGCCGAGACCAGGTCCAGGAAATGGGTGGCGGTAGAGCATTTTTTTTGCAAGCCCAAGTCTTACTCCAATCTCTCTCACTTCATCTTTAAATAACTCTTTTAGTGGCTCAACCAATTCAAACTTCATATCATCTGGTAATCCGCCAACATTATGATGAGATTTAATAACTTTTGCCTTCCCTGATGAAGCTCCTGCCGATTCAATTACATCTGGATAGATAGTGCCTTGCGCTAAGAATTTAATGTCTTTGAGTTTTTGTGATTCTTGATTAAATATTTCAATAAAGGCCCTCCCTATAATTTTTCTTTTTAATTCTGGGTCACTTTCGTCAGAGAGTTGATCATAGAAATATTCTTGAGCGTCAGCCCTAATAACCTTGACGCCAAGATTTTGAGAGAAAGTTTTCATGACCTCGTCACCCTCATTGAGCCTTAACAAGCCATTGTCTACAAACACACAAGTCAGCTGGTCGCCGATAGCCTTATCGAGAAGCATTGCAACGACCGAGGAGTCAACACCGCCTGAGAGACCTAAGAGAACTTTTTTATCGCCAACTTGAGATTTTATTTTTTTCAACAAATCATCAATAATGTTATCTGTTGTCCATTTTTTTTCGCATTGACAGATCGTTGTAATAAACCTTTCTAGAATTTGAGTTCCTTGCTTTGTATGGGTTACCTCAGGGTGAAATTGAAGTCCGAAGTAGTTTTTGTTGTTGTTTGCAAAGCCAGCAATAGGGCAATTATCAGTTGATGCAATTAACTCGAACCCTTCTGGTAATTTTGTAACTTCTATCCCATGACTCATCCAAACATCTAGAAGGCCATGGCCCTGTGAATTAATTTCATCCTCAATACCAACTAAAAGTTTGGAATGGTTTCTGGCACGAATCTTTGCAAAACCAAATTCTGCTTTTTTAGCGCTTCTGGCCTCACCTCCAAGCTGGACTGCCATAGTCTGCATGCCATAACAGATTCCCAGAATTGGTATATTTAAGTCAAATACAATATTAGGGGCTCTGGCTGAATTAATTTTGCTGACTGTATCGGGGCCGCCCGAGAGAATAATGCCATTAGGGTTAAATTTTTCAATAAAATGGGGGTTGACATCGTATGGAACTAATTCGCAATAAACGCCAATTTCTCTTACTCGTCTTGCAATGAGTTGAGTATATTGTGATCCAAAATCAAGTATTAAGATTTTATTATGATGAATGTTTGGCATAAAAATGTGTATTTGAAAAAACCAACTAAATAATTAGTTATATTTTAATGAAAATAAGAGATCGCTACATTGCTAAAACACTTTTAACCTACACAATAATTGTTCTTGTGGTTTGGATTAGTATCTACAGTTTTTTTAACTTTTTAGCAGAACTAAATAGTGTGGGAGAGGCGGAGTATACAATCCTGTCGGCTT
>CAJQTP010000007.1 GCA_905620445.1 uncultured Candidatus Thioglobus sp. | reverse complement strand
TACTTCTTTATTTTTTGTAACAGAGCCAAACTTCCAATCAAGCTTTAAATCAAAAGTATCAGTGTAATTATGACCCCAACCAATATCGGAATTTATTTGCTCGGCCCTTGTGTAGGTAATTGACATCGTCAAATTATCATTTGTCTCAATCGCTAAGCCCAAGCTGAGTTTTATATCGGTGTCTGATCTGTCAGCTAAATATAAATTATGGGTATAGCTTACACCCTGGATAGTGTAATAAAGCGGCGCTTTAGAAGTCTTAGATAAATCCTTTCCAAACTCAAACTGCACAAATGGTCTGAAAGTTTTATCATCCGATCTGTATTCATAATGCGCATCCGCTCCAACGGACGTTCTAATACTATTTAAGTGCTGCTCTTCAAACGTTAGCGCAGTTGCTGATCCGCCCTCACTGAATTTTTCAAACGTAGTATGCGACATCTCTACTTTTGCGTATGGATGCACAGACCAACTTTTTTTGTCAAGATCAGTTTCATGGCTACCCAAGTCCCTTTTAATTCTTAGTGAGCCAAAGACTTGATCTGCATTTCGACTTCCTGTGAGTGTGCTCGCTCCATCTTTGCGAGTCGTGTCAAATTGTATATGGCCAACTCCAATAATGCCTTCAAGGGTTATATCTTCATATGGATAAATCTCACCATAAGCAGACAAGGCGTAGTTATTAGCCTTAACATTACTAGTAGATGTGCCAATATTAGTCTTTTCAAAGCCAACACCCAATGCAACACCGACAACACCCTTTCCATTTTCTAAGGGTTTGTCAAAACCTATATGAATACTTCGACTGTTTATCTTTTGCTTCGATGCCGTTGAGGTGGCTGGTCTTCTTCCTAAAGTGATTTCACCGCTGGTCCAAACCGACCAATTATCTATAACCGGTTTAAATGAAGGGTTAAGAGTTCCAATAACACTTTCTCTAAGTTTGACTGCTTTATTTATTGCAGCATCCTCAAGGTTGGATTCAATTGCATCCATAGAGGCCTTTAATGCATCCTCAGTTTCTATATAGTCTTGATCATTACAAGAGGCGTCATCTCTTAAAGATTGGTCTATTAAGAGGTCATTCTCGTCCAGACAGCCTCTATTTAATACGAGTGAGTTAATAGCGCTACTTTGAATAGAGTTCAAGTCTAATTCTGAAGAATTGGATGAATTATTCATTATTTTGTCGACTTGTTGATTCATAAATCTAACTCTAATTCCTTGGTATGAGGTTTTTCCAGTATGCTTATTTCTTTCAAGCCAAGTTAATCGATTATGAATAGAGTCAATGTTAATGCCGCCCCATCGAGTCGCAATATCTGCCCAACTCTCCACCAAGGCAACGACATCTTTCTTAAGGGTAGGATCAGTAAGTAAGCTGTAATAGGTCCAATTAAATTCTGTAGCAGCTTCATTATCATTGCTTGCTGGGTCAGTGAAACTTTCAGCCGCAATGTTGATTGTTGTAGGGCCATCAGCAGAAGGAGTGAATGTTGCTGTATAAACCTTTCCACTTCCAGTAAAGTTTGTTAGAGTGCCATTCTCAAGGGTTATATCACCAACAACAAAGTCGGTTGATATTTCAGATAGGGTAAAGGTAATAGATAAGGTTGGATCACCAGTCACCTCTCCATCGATAACTTCTAGAGCAGTTATAGCTACTGTTGGGTTACTAGTATCATTGCCAGTCGTAAAATTTAGCGTTGTTTTATCATTAAATCCTGTGTATGAGTTACCAGATAAATCATCAAAAGTTGTAGACTCAATGACAATGTAATACTCAGTTGCACTTAATAAATCATCTGCTGGGTTAAGAGTAATGACTTTGGTGCCTGTACCAGTTACTAAATCACTAGTTATATCAAATGTAACTACTGTAGTGTCGTCATCTATTTTCTTGATATATATATTGCCTGTTTCAACATCTACCTCTTCATTAAAGGTTAGCACAATATTAGTGTCTATCTCAACACTTATCGCGTCATCCAGTGGTGATGTGACAGTAAGTGTTGGGTTCGTAGTGTCATCATTATCTCTAATTGTATAAGTATGCTCACTATTATGTGATCTACTGGTTCCAAGTGTTGCATTGCTAGGGCTAGATAATTTTACAATGATAGTTTCATCGCTCTCCTCAATACTATCATCAACAATACTTGGAATGCTAATATTTACAATTGTTGTGCCTGCACTAAATGTCAATGTGCCACTGGAAAGTGTGTAGTCGGTACCTGAGCCAGATGCAGATCCGCCAGTTACTGCATAAGCAACAGTCACGGTACGGCCAGACGCGGCTGACAAGTCAACAGCTAGGATTGCAGAAGACAGAGATTCAGCGCCACTTGAAGAAGATGCAACATAATCAACTTCT
>CAJQTP010000006.1 GCA_905620445.1 uncultured Candidatus Thioglobus sp. | reverse complement strand
ATAATGCTGGGGGCCAGGTTTATATCGATGGAGCCAATATGAATGCAATGGTGGGCGTTTCTGCTCCGGGAGAATTTGGAGGTGATGTTTCACACCTTAATTTACATAAAACATTTGCCATTCCTCATGGCGGTGGTGGACCAGGAGTTGGACCCATTGGTGTTAAAGAGCATTTAGTACATTTTTTACCAGCTACGCCATTAAATAATACAGACGTGGGAAGTATTTCTGGCGCTCCCTGGGGGTCTGGCAGTATTTTGCCTATCAGTTGGATGTATATTGCAATGCTTGGAAAAGAAGGCCTTTATGAATCTACATGTAATGCAATCTTAAACGCGAACTACATATCAAAGAGACTTGAAGAGCATTATCCGATACTTTATAGTGATGAAAATGGTAGGATTGCTCATGAGTGTATTATTGATATTAGGCCTATTAAAGATACAGTTGGCATCAGTGTAGACGATGTGGCTAAGCGACTAATTGATTATGGTTTTCATGCCCCAACTATGTCATTTCCAGTTGCTGGTACTTTGATGATTGAGCCAACAGAGTCTGAGTCATTGGATGAGCTTGATCGATTTTGTAATGCTATGATACAAATTAGAAAAGAGATACTAAAAGTTGAATCTGGAGAATATTCTACTGAAGATAACCCACTAATTAATTCTCCACATACTCTAGAAATGGTAACATCTACAGAATGGAATTTTTCATACTCCAGGGAAGAGGCAGCATATCCTGTCGAAAGTTTAAGGCGAGTTAAATACTGGCCGCCAGTTTCGCGAGTGGATAATGTCTATGGAGACAAGAACTTAGTTTGTTCTTGTCCAAGTGTAGAAGATTATAAATAAAATTTTTATGACATCATTTTTGATTAGTGTTTTAGGTGACGATAAACCCGGGCTTATTGATGGTCTTTCAAAGATTATTGTGGCCAATAATGGTGACTGGATCGAGAGCAACATGTCCAGCTTTGAAGGAAAGTTTGCAGGGATTCTAAAGGTTAACGTTCCATCTAAGAATGCTGCTCAATTAAGTAAAGAGTTGGTTTCGTCGTCTTTAGGGCTGCAAATAGCGTGCGAAGAAACCTCACCATTAAAACAAACCAATGTAAAGAGTTATAACATTGAACTTATTGGCCAAAACCATGTCGGTATTATCAATAAACTGTCTCATGTTCTGGCAGATGATTTGCAAGCAAATGTAGAAGAGTTAAAGACCGAAATAATTGATGCATCGATGTCTGGAGAGCAGCTTTTCAAAGCACAAATTACTCTTCATTTACCAGTCTCCCTTGACGAAAGCCTTATCAGAGATAAGCTTGAGCTAATTGCAGATGAGATGATGGTAGAGATATATTCTTACGAAAGTTAGGACGGTTTAACTAGTAAGAGTTATTATTTCTTTTGATCTAGAAACTTCCATAAGCAATAAATGAACCATTTCTGTAATTGGATTTTCCGTAGTTAAACGCCTCATCATTTGGAAGCTTAACTGACCCACCTGCACATCGTAATACAGCGTCCCCAGCAGCAGTATCCCATTCCATAGTTGGTCCAAATCGAGGATATACATCAGCTTCGCCGCAAGCAACTAAACAAAATTTCAATGAAGAGCCAATAGATGTCGTATTCTTAATTTTATGATCATTTAACCAAGTATTTGTCAACTCATCACGATGAGAAACACTTGCCACAGCAACAGCTCCAGATTGAGGTAACGCTCGAATAGTGATCGGTTTAATTAAGCCATTTGATTCTTCGAAAGCGCCTGTAGAAACTGAAGCAAAAAACATTCGATTGAGTGCAGGTGCATATACAACACCTAATGTTGGAATGCCATTTTCAATAAGTCCAATATTTACGGTAAATGAACCTAATCCATCTTTTTTCAGGAATTCTTTAGTGCCATCAAGTGGGTCAATAAGAAAAAACTGATCAGTAGCTTTTGCGCCATGGCTGCTAGAATTTTCTTCTGAAATTATGAGAATTTCTGGGATGATTT
>CAJQTP010000005.1 GCA_905620445.1 uncultured Candidatus Thioglobus sp. | reverse complement strand
TTTTGACCTAAGTGAACTCCGTCAGCACTAATTTTCTTGCAAAGGTTGACATCATCATTGACTATAAATAAAGTATTATGTTGTAGACATAGCTCTAGCAACTGTGTTGCCTCATCTAGCTTACGTTTTTCATCTTGATTTTTACGACGGTATTGGAGAATATTTACTTTATGTTTTTTAATTGCACTCTCAATAAGGCTGATATTCAGGTCTTTGTCTGGGGTAATTCCGTACAGACCTTTTATTCTTTGATTTAACATATCATGGCACTTTTTCAAACTAAGAAAATTCAATCATTTATAGTATTCATTATAGTCTTGGTAGTCATTCTATGGGTGTTTCAAGATAATTTTTTAAAGCTTTTGGCCTTCCAAAAACCTATAGAACAATTAGTATCCATTAATGAAGAATCTAAAGAAACAGCTTATCTTGAAAAAATAGATAATTTTCTCCTTAAGGAATATTCAAAAGACCAAGTTCTTTTGCATTCAATACAAGCTACAACATACTATAGTTATAAAAATTCCCCAGTTCAACTTCTTGATGTAGAGGTTAAAACATTTAATGAGGCACAAAAAGAAGGTCTTGTATTAACATCAAATCGTGCTGAAATGCTTAAATCAGGCGAGATGTTTTTTAATGGTGAAGTCAACATTCAAACCAAAACAGGTGTCTCCCATGAGCTTGATACCGAGTCTTTAATAGTTCTTACAAATAGCGGGAAAATTAAGAGCAATAAAGAGGTGACATATTTGGGTGAAACGGCAAGAATCATTTCTGAAGGCATGGAAATGAGTATTGAAAGTGATACTATGTATTTAAATGGTGTTGTTAAGATTCTTGAAGACTCCGGAGTGACGATAGACACAATGAATTTATATACTAGCCATAATGCAGGTGAAAAAATTTATAAAAGTAAAGAGGCGACAGTTTACCAGTCAAAAGATACTATTGTTAATGCGGACAGTGGTATTGATATAGATATGAATTTAAGGCTTATTAAGCTTCTAGGCAAAGTAGAGGTTTTGAATAGCTCTGGCAGTACCCTTAATAGCTCTAATCTTTTAATTGATCAATCCAATGATGGCGAAGTCTTAAAATCTAATTCATCTTCCCACTTTAAATCAAATAGTGTTGACATAAAGGCAAAAAAAATGCATTATGATGCTGTTACAAAGAAACTTGAATTAATGAATAAGGTTGTAGCTGTTTATGAATAAAATTATTTTATTAACTACCATATTTTTCACGACATTTGCTTTTGCACTTTCGGAAGATGCAAAGCAGCCCATAGAAATTGAAGCAGAATCTGTAATAGTTGATGAGACGTCAGGTTTTAATGAGTTTAGTGGCAATGCTGAAGTTAGACAGGGCTCACTTCTGATGACTGCAGAGCTGATCCAGGTGCAAACTAATGCAGGGGGCGTTGAAACGATGAAAGCAACAGGCACTCTAGATAATCCTGCCAAGTACATTCAAAGTCAAGAAAATCAGGCGCGCTTTATAGAGGCAACAGCAACATTAATCACCTATGATGTAAATGAAGGTATGATTTTTTTAGTTGGAAACGCCTATTTAATTCAAGGATTTGACTCATTCAGTGGTGACACGCTAACGTATGACATCAACAACGATAAAGTAATTGTTAAGGGTTCTGAGGATGGAACTAAACGAGTAAAGTTTAAAATCGACCTCTAGAAAACTTATAATTTAACTAATTAATGCTGATGTAATTCTATCCTTAACTGCATCAAGTGAGCCAACACCACTTATAGCTATAAATTTTGAGCCTGAAGTAGCTACTTTTGCATCATCACGATAGTATTTAACTAAAGGCTCAGTTTGCTTGTGGTAAATTTTTAAACGCCCTCTAACAATATTTTCATCATCATCAACGCGCTGAATTAAATCTTCGCCAGTTAAGTTGTCCTTGCCTTCTTCTTTTGGCGGGTTGAAGGCAATATGATATGTCCTTCCTGAGGGCAAATGGACACGACGACCAGACATTCTTACTACTATGTCATCATCTGGAACTTTAACCTCAACAATATAGTCAATCGTTATGCCTTGTTGTTTAAGTGCATTGGCTTGAGTAATGGTTCTAGGAAATCCATCGAGCAAATAACCGTTGCTACAGTCTGGCGATTGAATTCTTTCTTTGACTAAAGCAATGATTATCTCGTCAGAGACAAGGTTGCCTGCGTCAATAGTTTTTTTGGCTTCTATCCCAATAGAAGTACCTGTATTTACTGCTGCTCGCAACATATCTCCAGTAGAAATCTGTGGTATATTAAATTTTTCACAAATGTGAGACGCTTGAGTGCCTTTTCCAGCGCCTGGCGGTCCTAATAATATAATATTCATACGAGCTTTTATTTAAATTTCAAAAGGTGGAAGTTTTTTCTCAATTTTGGTTTTTTTCATGACGACATAATCGGGTAACCCATTATTATACGGTGGATAGTTCTCACCTTCAATAAGTGGAAGTAAATATTCGCGACATGAATTAGTTATTGAAAATCCATCGTCAGATATATAATTTTTTGGCATCATTTTTTCAACATTTGCAATATCTTTTAATTCACCATAACCTATTTCCCATGTATAGGGATTGTTGGATGTTCTAATAATTGCAGGCATAATTGAATTCTTTCCAGCTAGCGCCATTTCAACTGCAGCTTTGCCAAGTGCATAAGCCTGTTCAACATCTGAATTAGAGGCTAAGTGGCGGGCCGATCGCTGAAGATAGTCTGCTACTGCCCAGTGAAATTTATAACCTAAGGCTTTTTTTATTATATTGGCAACAACGGGGGCAGCGCCACCCAATTGAGCATGGCCAAAGTCATCGCGCGTCCCTTGCTCAGCCAGGAATTTTCCGTTAGGCCACTTTGTTCCTTCAGAAACAACAATAGTGCAGTAACCAAACTCTTTTACATTTTTATCAACCTTTGCTAGGAATTTTTCTTCATTAAAATCTATTTCGGGAAAGAGAATAACAACAGGAATAGATGAATCAACAAGTCCTCCAGCAGCTGCTATCCAACCAGCATGACGCCCCATGACCTCAAGTACAAAAATTTTGGTTGAGGTCGCAGCCATTGAGGCAACATCAAAGCTCGCCTCCATCGTAGAGACAGCAATGTACTTTGCAACCGAGCCAAAACCAGGGCAATTATCAGTTACAGGCAGGTCATTATCAACAGTTTTAGGGATATGGATTGCTTGTATTGGAAATCCCATGCTTTCAGAGAGTTGAGAGACTTTTAGGCAAGTATCTGCTGAGTCACCACCGCCATTATAAAAAAAATAACCTATGTTATGAGCCTTAAAAACTTCAATTAAGCGCTCATATTCAACTCTATTTGCTTCAAGAGATTTCATTTTATAGCGACAAGATCCAAATCCGCCTGAAGGTGTATGATTAAGTGCAGCTATATCTGCATCGGTTTCAAGTGATGTATCAATCAGATTCTCAGTTAAGGCACCAATGATTCCATTCTCACCTGCATATACAGTGCCAATTTTATCTGGATGTTTACGAGCAGTTTCAATAACACCACTAGCCGAAGCATTAATTACTGCTGTAACTCCTCCAGATTGGGCATAAAAAGCATTTTTCATAATATTATATTGTTAGTTTGTAGTTGAAATAAAAGGGAGGTTGATTTTAGGATGTAGCACTAAAAAACCCCTATAAAATTCTCTTCTAACAAGTTAGAAGTATAACATTTGATGTATATATAGCCTGCAATAAATCTATAGCACAGTTTAATTATATTAATACAAAGTACATTTAAAGAAATATAATTTTAAAGTGAGAAAATTAAGAATTTGTGTCAATTTGTTTCATTATTAATTAGTAGCTGTTAAGGGTGCTTTTTAAGGCATTACTTCCAGAAAATTCTCAATATTAATAAAACCAGGAACTACTTTTTTATCAATCATGCTACTTGGCTTATTTATTGCAATTATATTCTTAATTTTAAATTTTGAAGCGGACTCTAAAACATCTAGTGAATCATCAAAAAAAATTGTTCTTTCCTTGTCAAATTCAATTACATTAGTCAGTTGCTCCCAAAACTGTTGTTCTTGCTTTATAACTCCAAAGTCATGGGAAGAGATAATTTGATCAAAGTAGCCTTGCAGTTTTGACATCTGCATTTTTAGTGCAATGCCTTTTCGATGAGCGTTAGTTACTAAGTAAATACGTTTTTCTTTCTCTTTTGCTGTATTAAGGAAATTTAGAACATGATTATGAACTTGAATTAAGTGTGAAATATCGCCTTTCAACTTCATGATGTCGAAATCTAGTTTTTTCTCCCAATAATCTAGACAATACCAATTTAACTTGCCCTCTTGAGAGTCAAGCATTGAAATTATTAGGTTTTTTGAGTCCTCGAAGCTAACATTATGCTTTTCAGAATAAACTTTTGGGAGGTATTTAAGCCAGAAATGTAGGTCAAAATTTAAATCTAAGAGCGTCCCATCTAAATCAAGCAAAATGGTATCAATTTGATTCCAATCAACATAAGAATTTAGTTTATTTTCTTCGCCAGGATGTGCCATCTATACTATCTTCAAGAATAATTCCAAATGTTAAAAGTTCATCACGAATCTGATCCGACATTGCAAAGTTTTTTGTAGCCCTAGCCTCTTCTCTCTGGGTTATTTTTTTAGCAACTTCAGCTTCTGATAACTCTGATCCTTGTTGAAGATACTTATCTGCATCGTATTCAAGAATACCTAGGTAATTTCCTAATTTTTTTAGTAGTTGAGCTAAAGTTGCAGCTTGCTCAGCGCTCTTTGAGCGCTCAATATTTACTTGCTTAGCAATTTCAAATAATATACTTAATGCAATGGGGGTATTAAAGTCATCATTTAATGCGGCATTAAATCTATCTTCATAATCAAAAACCTTACCTGATTGGGCGTCTATTTTTTCACCAGAAGAGAAACCTTTTGTTGCAGTATAGAGTCTTTTTAATGCAGACTTTGCGCTTTCAATGTTAGTGTCGCTAAAATTTAGTGGGGAGCGATAATGACTACTTATAAGAAAATATCGCAGAGTTTCACCATCATATTTATCTAAAACACCACGGATCGTAAAGAAGTTTTTAAGTGATTTGCTCATTTTTTCATCATTAATGTTCACGAAGCCAACGTGCATCCAAGTATTGACAAACTTGCAATTATTGGCACCCTCTGATTGAGCTATTTCATTTTCATGATGAGGAAACGTTAAGTCCATGCCGCCGCCATGAATGTCAAAATGATTCGATATGAAATGAGTGGACATTGCCGAGCATTCTATGTGCCAGCCTGGCCTTCCTTCTCCCCATGGTGATGGCCATTTAGGTTCATTTGGCTTTGCTTTTTTCCAGAGAACAAAATCAAGAGGATCTTGCTTATTACTCTCAATATCTACGCGAGCTCCAGCCACAAGGTCGTCTAAATTTTTTCCCGAGAGCTTACCGTAATCTTTAAATTTTCTGACAGAATAAAAAACATCACCATTTTTGCCTTGGTAAGCAAGACCTTGCTTTGAAAGTGATTTAATCATATCTATCATCTGATCAATTGAGTCAGTAGCTCGCGGCTCAATGTCAGGACTAAGAACACCTAGGGACTTTTCATCTTCATGCATAGCATCGATAAATCGATTTGTTAGAGAGTAGATATCTTCATTATTTTCTATTGCCCGGCTAATAATTTTGTCGTCAATATCAGTAATGTTTCTTATATATTTAACATTTGGATAGTTCCGTCTCATATGGCGGGTAATAACATCAAACATAACCAATACCCTAGCATGACCCATATGACAAAAATCATAAACAGTCATTCCACACACGTAAATTCCAATATTGTTTGGGTCAATAGGAAGAAAGTCTTCTTTTTGATTAGTAAGCGTATTATAAATTTTGAGCATGGCGATATTTTATACTGGATTATCTAATTAATATGAGTACAAGTCATATTTGTTCTAACTATGATTATCAATTAATCACCAACAAAATGTATAATTATTTTTTTAATTTCATTTTAGTGCAGGGCAACTTTAAGAGCTCTTCTGCTTCTTAATAATCGTTATGAAAAAATATAAATGTAATATGTGTGGCTGGATTTATGATGAGAGCAAGGGAGCTCCTGATGAAGGAATTGACCCAGGCACAGCTTGGAAAAATATACCTGCTGACTGGGTTTGCCCTGTTTGTGGATCTGGCAAGGAAGATTTTGTTATGGTTGAAATGTAAATTCATTGCAATTGAGCCAGCGTAAAATACATTAATTAAATTTTTTAAATTCTAATAAATATATGTCAAAAATATTAATTCTTCCCGGTGATGGTATTGGTACAGAAATTGTAGATCAAGCGGTCAAGGTAATCAACTCATTAAATGCCAATCATGAAATGGGAATGACCCTTATGAATGGCCTTATAGGTGGAGTTGCATACGACGAAACGGGATCACCTCTTCCAGATGAAACTATAAAAGTTGCTAAGAGCTGTGACTCAATATTATTAGGAGCAGTTGGGGGGCCAAAATGGGAGTCATTAGAAAGAGATCTAAGGCCAGAACGCGGACTATTAGGCATTCGATCAGAGCTCGACTTATTTTCTAATTTAAGGCCTGCTATTCTCTACCCACAATTAGCAAATGCATCGAGTCTTAAAACTGAAATTGTTTCAGGACTAGATCTAATGATTGTACGTGAGCTCGTTGGCGGTATATATTTCGGCAAGCCAAGAGGAGTTGAAATTAGAGATGGAGAGCGCTTTGGAATAAACTCAGCGACCTACTATGAATCCGAAATAGCTCGTATTGGCCACTCTGCTTTTCAGATTGCTCAAAAAAGAGGAAAGCGAGTTTGCTCTGTTGATAAAGCGAATGTTCTTGAAGTTTGTGAGCTTTGGAGAGAGGTCATGGAAGAGGTTTCAGTCAGCTATCCTGATGTTGCACTTTCTCATATGTATGTTGATAATGCTGCAATGCAGCTTGTAAGGGACCCTAAGCAGTTTGATGTTATGGTCACTAGTAATCTTTTTGGAGATGTTTTATCTGACTGCGCAGCAATGCTTACTGGGTCAATTGGCATGCTTCCATCTGCGTCACTTGATAAAAATAATTTTGGAATGTATGAACCTATCCATGGCTCTGCCCCGGACATAGCTGGCCAAGATATTGCTAATCCATTGGCAACGATATTATCTGTTTCAATGATGCTTAGGTACTCGCTAAATCAGGAAGAGTTGGCAGATAAAATTAATTCAGCTGTTAGCGTTGTATTGGATAAAGGCTATAGAACAAAAGACATTGCTGCCGCTGGAGATAAAGTAGTTGGAACTGAAGCAATGGGTGATTTAATTGTTGTGGCATTAGAGTCTCAGTAGAGCACTTCTTCACTATCAATAGATCTCCATAAAAACCAACATGCAACAGATCTATAGGGCTTCCAAGTATCTGAAATTTTCACAATTTTATCTATATCCATTCTTTCACCATTGTTATAAAGTTGATACATAGCTCTTAGAATCCCTACATCTTTTAATGGGAAAATGTCTTTTTCTAATAAGTAAAACATACCAAACATTTCTGCAGTCCATGGCCCAATTCCTTTAATAGTAATTAGCTCTTCATAGACACTAAGATAAGTTCGCTCTTCCCAGTATGTGTCATCAATAATATTATTGATTTTAAAGTGTTCAGAAATATTAAGAATGTATTGCGTTTTTTGTTTTGATAAGCCGCAAAGTTTTAATTTTTCTTTACTTGTTGACAGAACTTTATTGGGCTCAATAATTTTAATTAAATCAACTATTTTATTCCAAACACTCGCTGCGGCCTTTACAGATATTTGCTGGCCAACTATCGCGCGAAGCAACGTTTCGTATGCCTCTCCCCGAGAGGTTATAGAGTAATCTTTATGCTGGCTAATAATATCACCTAGTGTTTTGTCAGCACTAGTTAAATATTGAAGTGAGTCTTGCCAATAATCTGGGTTTTTCATAAAAATCGGGTTAATTTATATTAGAAGTGTTTTTTAAGGACAAATATTTACTACATCTGATTATATGTTTAAAACGCATTGTCGTATAATCTGATTTATGACATCAATCAAGAATTAAGGAATCTAATGAGTATAAAGAAAATTGTAGCATTTATTGGTCTTGGAACAATGGGTTACCCAATGGCAGGCCATTTATCTAAATCAAACCTATTTAATTTAAGAGTATATAACCGATCTTCTCAAAAGGCTACTGAATGGAGTAAGGAGTATGAGGGAGAAGTCTCTAACTCAATTAAAGAGGTGGTAATGGATGCCGATTTTGTTGTTACATGTACTGGAAAAGATGAGGATATGATGGAAATTGTATTTTCTGACCAAGGAATGATTACACATCTTAAAAAAGGATCAATCTTTATTGACCATACAACAACGTCTTATAAATTAGCTAAGCATTTAAATGAATCATTAACTGCAAAAGGGGTTTCGTTTATAGATGCTCCTGTTAGTGGCGGAGAGGCAGGTGCAATAAATGGAGTTCTCAGCGTCATGGCAGGAGGAAGTAATGCAATTCTAGAAGAGTCAAACGAGCTCATAAAAACTTATTCAAAAAATGTGACTTATATGGGGGAGTCTGGAAAGGGTCAGCTTGCGAAAATGGTAAACCAGATTTGTATTGCAGGTTTGCTGCAAGGATTGTCTGAAGGTTTGTTATTTGCAGAAGCCGAAAATCTTGATATGGATAGCTTACTATCTGCAATCTCTGGAGGGGCTGCCCAATCTTGGCAAATGGTTAATCGAGCAGAAACAATGCATCAAAGGGAGTTTGATTTTGGCTTTGCAATTAAGTGGATGGTAAAAGATTTGGGCTATTGTATAGATCAATCCAGCACCAATAATTCAAATTTAGGATTCACTAAGGAAGTATTCGATCGATACGTTAATTTAATGGATAAAGGCCATTCTTATAGTGATACTTCAGCTTTAATGTTGTTTGATCAATTGAATAAATAATTACTTAATTTTTTCTTTGTTAATAAAATAGCGCCCAACCAATGGCATAATATCACGATGCGAAAAAAGCCTAAACTAACAAATATTCATACAGTTGCCCAGAGTCGAATTTTTAATCTTGAGTCTATGGACGTTGAGTTTTCAAATGGTGCAACTCGAGTTTATGAAAGGTTAATGTCTAGAGGAAATGGGGCTGTTTTGGTAGTCCCGATGCTTGATGATGATACCGTTCTAATGATTTATGAATTTTCTGGCGGGACTGAGCGATATGAGTTAGGTCTGACAAAAGGCAAGATTGATAAGGGTGAAACCCCTATTGAGGCTGCTGGAAGGGAGTTAAAAGAAGAGATTGGTTATGGCGCTCGTAAACTTACCTTTCTAAAAACCATTACTCTTGCTCCAGGCTATCAATCAAATGAAACTCATATTGTTCTTGCTGAAGATCTTTATGAGGAATCGGCGGAAGGAGATGAGCCAGAACCTCTAGAGATTGTCCCTCATAAGCTATCTGAACTAGAAACGCTTACTTATAATGAAGATTTAACGGAAGCCCGAAGCATACTTGCTTTGTATATGGCAAGAGAGATTATTCGAGGTCGATAAAGGGTGACTGAAATACCACCTTCTTTTTGGCTTGATGAGAACAACTCTGAATTTCCAAAACTAAGTCTTGCTCTAACAGAGCCTAACGGCCTGATTGCAATTGGTGGTAATTTATCCGTTGAAAGATTACTGAAAGCTTATTCACTAGGAATCTTCCCATGGTATGGCAAGGATGAGCCTATACTTTGGTATTCGCCTGACCCCAGAATGGTTATTACACCTAGCAAATTTCATCTTTCAAAGAGCTTAAGAAAGGTTATTCAATCCTCTAAATTCGATATTTTTATTGATACTTCCTTTAAAAATGTCATTATTCAATGTCAAAAAATAGCAAGGCCAGGCCAGTCTGGTACATGGATAAATGATGAGATGATTGAGGCTTATTGTAGGCTTCATGATGCTGGGTATGCTCACTCATATGAGGTGTACGAAAATGGTCAGCTTGTTGGTGGGTTGTATGGCATTGCTTTGGGGGGCGTTTTTTTTGGTGAATCTATGTTCTCTTTAGTTAGTAATGCATCAAAAGTTGCTTTTGCTTATTTACTTCAGCAAAACCTATACCAATTAATTGATTGCCAAGTTGAGAATAAACATTTAGAAAGTTTAGGCGCCTTTAAAATGCCTAGGGATTTGTTTATACAACAGCTTAAAGCCTTTGTGTAAAATAGTACTATTGAAGAAAGCATCTGAGGCCCCATGAAAAATCTATTTAAATTTGTTGTATTGATAGCGTTTGTATTCACTTTGTCTGCATGTGGCAGAATGGGTGATTTAACTACTACTGAAGTTAGCCAGATAGATTCTGGAGAGTCAACTTCTAGTGCCGACTAGTCATATAATTAATTGAATTCATTCTATTTTCAAAATAAAGTATTGCGCGCCGAGTCTGTTCCTGTTTCAGACTTAATGGGCGCGTATGGGTCACCTCTTTACATTTACTCTAAAAGTCAAATAGAGTTTAACTGGCAACAGTTTGAGGACTCCTTTGGTGCGCATCCTCATTTAATTTGTTATGCCGTAAAGGCCAATTCAAATTTGGCAGTGTTAAATGTTCTTGCGAACTTAGGCTCTGGGTTTGACATAGTATCAATTGGTGAGCTCGAAAGAGTAATTGCTGCAGGCGGCGATCCAAAAAAATGTGTATTCTCTGGAGTCGCTAAAACAGAGAATTCGATTCATAAAGCTCTTGAATATGGTATTTACTGCTTTAATGTTGAATCTGAAGCAGAGTTAGATCGAATTGAATCTGTTGCTGCGTCAATAAAAATGAATGCACCAATATCAATTCGTGTGAATCCGAATGTAGATGCAAAGACTCATCCATATATCTCGACAGGCTTAACCGAAAATAAGTTTGGAGTTGGAGTTGATTTAGCTTTGTCTTTGTATAAAAAGGCAAGCCTCTCAAGCCATCTTGAAGTCTTTGGCCTAGACTATCATATTGGATCTCAAATTACAGATATTTCACCTTTTTTAGAAGCCCTTGATAAAGCTTTGGAGCTAATAATAAGGCTCAAAGAGGAACAAATTTCTTTAAATCATATAGATATTGGTGGTGGGGTAGGCGTTACTTATGACAAAGAAGCAACTATTAGTATTAATGACTATATACAGTCTGTAATTCAAAAAGCCGGTGATTTGAAAATTATGGTAGAGCCTGGTCGTTCGATTGTAGCTAATGCAGGGATCTTTGTCACTAAAGTTGAGTATTTAAAACAGAATGAATTGAAATCTTTTGCTATTGTCGATGGTGCAATGAATGATTTACTTCGACCCGCTCTTTACGGCTCTTATCATCAGGCAGTTACAATTGAAGATAATTCAAAAGGCATAAGTGATTCATGGGATCTAGTTGGGCCTGTATGCGAGACTGCAGATTTTTTGGCAAAGAATAGAAGCCTTACTCTTGAGCAGGGAGACTATATTGCAATGATGACCGCCGGTGCATATGGATTTGTTTTAAGTTCTAACTACAACTCTAGGCCAAGAGTTGCAGAGGTCATGGTTGATGGCTCAAGACATCAATTAGTGCGTAAGAGAGAAACTATTGAATCGCTTTTTAAAAATGAGATGATATTAAAAGATGAAATTAACTAACAACCAGAAAAAATATTTGCGCTCTATGGCGCATGATTTAAAACCTTTTGTGATGATTGGTCAGCATGGCCTGAGTGAGTCAGTACTTGCTGAAATGGAATCAACAATGCTAAAACATGAATTGATTAAAATCAAGCTAAGAATTAGTGATCGAGAGGAAAAGCTAAAAATTATTAATAAAATTATAGAACTCTCGAAGGCTGAACTAATACAAGTGATTGGGGGAGTGATGGTTATTTATAGGCCCTTTGAAGATAACCCAGATATTATTCTACCAAGATCATAAGGATTCAAAAAGCTTTTATATAAACCCTGTTAATGTTGAGATAAAATGAAAATTGCCATCAGCGCTGCAGAAACTTCTGGTGATCTCATCGCATCATCTCTAGTGAGTGTATTGAAATCATATCAGCCAGATTATGAAATAGAAGGCTTAGTGGGCGATAAGATGACTGAAGCTGGCTGCAAAAGGTTATGGCACACTGACCAAGTCAACGTGATGGGCTTTAGTGAAGTTTTAAGGAAATTGCCTTCAGTGTTGAGTCTTAGGCGAGCTATGATTCGATACTACTCCTCCAACAGGCCTGATGTCTTTATTGGGGTCGACTCCCCTGATTTTAATTTTAAGATTGAGAAAAAGCTTAAGGGAAATGGAGTTAAAACGATTCATTTTGTTAGTCCTTCAGTATGGGCATGGCGAGCAAAACGAATAAAAAAGATTAAAAAGTCAACCGACTTAATGCTGTGTCTTTTTCCATTTGAGGTAGATTTTTATCTCACCCACAACCAAAAAGCTGTGTTCGTTGGCCATCCATTGGCTGAAAAATTAAAACCTAGGAAAAAGCATACTCCAAATAAACAAATTTTATTAATGCCAGGATCAAGAGAGGCTGAAATTAAAACTCTATTGCCTGAATTATTATCTGCTGTTCATTTGATGCATAAAAAAGACCCTCAGATCCAATTTAGTTTGTCACTTGCAAATGAACATCTAAAGGATTGGGTTGAAGATAAACTTCAAGGACTAGATATTATTCTAAGTGTTGGCGACGCGCATGAGAAGATTAAAAATTCTGATCTAGTTATTGTTGCCTCTGGAACTGCTACTCTTGAGGTAGCCCTTCTTGCAGTGCCAATGGTTGTTGTTTATAAACTTTCGAAGGTGAGCTATCAAATTGTTAAGCGTCTACTAAATACTAAAAATATTTCACTGCCAAACAAGATATTAGGGCGAGACATCGTTCCTGAGTTAATTCAAAATGATGTAACTGGTCAAAATATTTCTGATCATGCTATGAAATTGATTGAATCTGATAATACGAATCTAGTTCAAGAGTTAGAAAAAATTCATAGTCTTTTAAACCAAAAAGCTAGCGTTAAATCTGCCGAAGCAATTATTGAGTTTTTGCATGGATAAAGAGTTAAATAAAATAGTTGAGCTAGCTCTTTCAGAAGATATGGGATCGGGAGACTTATCTTCAAGCCTTCTTGATGACGTCATAATAAATGCTGAAATAATTTGTAGAGACCGCGCGATTATATGTGGAACAGAATATTTTGACTTATGCTTCTTATCTCTTGACCCAGGTGTGCAAATAAAATGGAATTTGAAGGATGGCTCTGAAGCTAAGCCTGGCGAAGTGATTTGCAACATTAAAGGAAAATCTCGAGCAATCATTACTGCGGAAAGAACGGCACTTAATTTTTTGCAAATTCTAAGTGGCACTTCAACCAAAACAAACTATCTTGTTAGCCTCATAAGTGAAACAAAAGCACAATTACTTGATACAAGAAAAACAATACCAGGCCTAAGAAGTGCGCAAAAATATGCTGTTAAATGTGGCGGTGGGGTGAATCATAGGATGGGTCTTTATGACTGCATTATGCTTAAAGAAAACCATATTTTATCGATTGGCTCACTTGATAAATCTATCAATAAAGCACTTAAGCAATATCCAGATACACCAATTGTTGTTGAAGTAGAGACTATGGGCCAGCTTCGTTCTGCGCTGTCAATAAAAGGAATAACGAGAGTTCTTTGTGATAACTTTAGTCTTATCGATCTCAGGGAGGCTGTCAAAATTGCACAAGGCATATATCCAATTGAGGCTTCAGGCGGAGTGAACGAAGAAAATATTGTTAGCTATGCAAAAACTGGAGTTGATTATATTTCAATTGGCTCAGTTACAAAAGATATTACTTCGGTTGATTTATCTTTGAGATTCTCTTGATACCCAACTGCTCTAAAGGCTGGACTTAGAGTGTTTTCTTTTAAATTATAAGTTAAAGGCTTATTATTCAAATCGAGAACTGTGCCTCCAGCCCCTTCGAGAATATATACTCCAGCTGCAGTGTCCCATTCAGAACATCTGCCAAATTTAGGATAGCAATCATAAACTCCTTCTGCAATCAAACAAAATTTAAGTGCGCTTCCGAGTTTAAAAGTTTCAAAATCTGTTTTAGAATTGAGATGATTTTTAAGGGGCTTATTTTTATTCGAGTATCTTCCTACGACGATTTTTTCTGATCTCTTAGGTTTTTTTGTAGAAATTTTATGACTCATTTTGTCAACCATCTTCATTGATGATTGATCTGGCAGTCGATAGTAGTGGACTTTGTGAAATGGCGAATAGATTAAGCCAAAATCTGGGTAATGGTTACGAATAAGAGCAATACTTATACAAAAGTCTGGCGACCCATCTATAAAGTCCCGAGTTCCATCTAAAGGGTCAATTAACCAGTATTCATCCCAAGATTTTCGAATAGAAAAGGGAATGTTAGATGACTCTTCAGATAGTATTGGTATGTTGGGGGTTAGTTTTTTTAAAGTGTTTATAATTAACTCATTAGATGCTTTATCTGCCTGAGTTACAGGGGTATTGTCAGACTTAATGCTAAAGTTTCCTGCGTTTTTGCGATGAGACATAATAATTTCGCCTACTTCCATAGTAAGAGAGATTAGCTGCGAAAGAATTTTGGCTGGCATATGGCAAATTATATCATTGACAGTTGCAATTATTTTTTACTCGTAAGATATCTTAAGTAAAATTTATTTAAACAATAATAAGAAGATAAGAATATGAAAAAACACGTATTAACGATGGGTGGTGGTGGATTTACTTCAAAGCCAGAGAATCTTAAATTGGATAAGTACTTGTTGTCATTGACTAACAAAAAAAATCCTAAAGTTTGCTTTATACCAACCGCAAGTGGAGATGATGAGAGTTACAAAAAACGCTTTTATTCTTCATATAAAAAGCTTAATTGTGAAACAAGTCACTTATCTTTATTTAGCCCACCAGAAGGAGACTTAAGAGACTTTGTTTTAGAAAAAGATATTTTTTATGTTGGTGGCGGTAATACAAGAAACCTTTTGGTCCTTTGGAAAGAGTGGGGGCTTGATAAATTTTTGTATGAGGCTTGGTGTAATGGCACAATAATGGCTGGACTTAGTGCGGGTTCAATTTGCTGGTTTGAACAAGGCTTGACGGATTCAAAGACTGGCAAGTTGCTTCCTTTAGATTGTTTGGGCTTTCTTTCAGGAAGTAATTGCCCACATTTTGATAGTGAGGTTCAAAGGAGGCCTGAGTATCATAAGGCTATTCTAAATGGCTCTATGAAGCCAGGTATTGCTTGTGATGATGGGGTTGCCGCACATTTTATAGATGGAAAGTTAGATCGTTGTGTATCGTCCTTATCAAATGCAAAGGCTTATAGTATTAGAAATGATAATGGTGTTATTAGCGAATCAGTTATTGAGCCTGTATATCTTGATGATAACAACTTTTAATTTGCACAACAAAAAACCTAGTGATAAACTAGGTTTTTATATATATGGTGGGCCTACTTGGACTTGAACCAAGGACCAATCGATTATGAGTCGAGTGCTCTAACCAACTGAGCTATAGGCCCGTAGAAGAGCTATTCTAAAAAACTTTGAAGTTTGTGAGCACGAGAAGGGTGTCTTAGCTTTCTAAGTGCCTTTGCTTCAATTTGTCGAATCCTTTCACGAGTAACATCAAACTGTCTACCCACTTCTTCAAGAGTATGGTCTGTGCTCATGTCTATTCCAAATCTCATTTTCAAAACTTTTGCCTCTCGAGGTGATAAATTAGCTAAAAGATCACCAGTTGTTTCTTTAAGGCTTTCACGAGTTGTAACTTCAACAGGCGAGGAAAGGTTTGTATCTTCAATAAAATCACCAATTGTAGAGTCTTCATCATCACCAACAGGGTTCTCCATTGATAATGGCTCTTTAGCGATTTTAAGTATTTTATTGATTTTATATTCTGGTAATTCCATCTCGACAGAAAGTTCTTCTGGAGTAGCTTCTCGGCCAAACCTTTGAAGAAGCTGGCGTCTTACTCGATTTAGTTTGTTAATGGTTTCAATCATGTGAACTGGAATACGGATAGTGCGCGCTTGATCGGCAATTGACCTAGTAATTGCTTGACGAATCCACCATGTCGCATAGGTTGAAAACTTATAACCTCTTCGATATTCAAATTTATCTACCGCCTTCATTAAGCCTACATTACCCTCTTGGATAAGATCTAGGAATTGTAGGCCACGATTTGCATATTTTTTTGCAATCGAAATTACAAGTCTTAAATTTGCCTCAATCATTTGACTTTTAGCTACCTTAGCTTTCCTGTCGCCTTTGCGAAGTTTTTTGTTTATTTCTTTAAGCTCTGCAACTGTTAGCTTCATTGCCTCTTCGTGCTCTAAAAGGCTCTTTTGTGAATAATAAATTTCTTTTCCACTTATTTCTAATGATTTTAAGGTTGCCTTATCAAGATCAATAGATTTGAGCCAATCAAAATTAGTTTCATTTCCTGGAAATGATGCATAAAAAAGCTCTGAGCTCATACCAGCATCAAGACACGCTTGGCGTATAAGTTTCTCCTCTTTCTTAACCTTGTCCACTCGACTTGAGACAAGCTCCATCATTGTGCTAACAAGTTTTGGTGCGAGTCTTAGTTCTGATATACAGCTAGAAAATTTTTGTCTAGCTTTAACAGTTTTATCATCAAGATAACCACTCTTTTCAAAGGATTTAACGTAGCTATTATGAGATTTTTGTATTTTATCAAAGCGCTCATATACCATCCCTTCATCAGGCCCTGTATATTCTAACTCATCAAAATCTTCTTCTTCATCCTCATCAATCTCTTCTGAAAGTTCGTCGGTCTCCATTGCATCAAGCTGGGCCTGTTTCTCATCCAGAAGCGCTTGCTTTTCCTTTATAAGTATTTGTTTTTCTTCAAATTCTTCAGCATCACCTTGGTAACCAATAACAACATCAGTCATCTTGCATTTACCTTCTTCTAGTCTTGTGTATGCCTTGAAGAAGTAGTCAGAGATTTCAGGGTAAAGAGAAATTGCTTGTAAAATCTGATAGACGCCTGCTTCAATTTCTTTTGCAATACGAACTTCGTCTTTTTGCTCTAAAAGTTCAACCACGCCCATTTCTCGCATATACATTCTAACAGGGTCAGTAGTTCTTCCAAATTCTGAATCAAGAGCTGCTAGAGCAGCTACTGCAACTTCTGCAGAGCTAGATTCTGCTTTACCGCCCGATTTCATTACTAGCTCATCAGCATCAGGCGCTTCATCAGCAACTAAGATATCAAGCTCTTCTAAAATTGTGACAATTGGCTCTACCTGTTCAGGCGTTAATAAATCTTCTGGCAACAGATCATTGATTTCTGAATAAGTCAGGTAACCTTGTTCTTTTCCAATTGTTATAAGACTATTAAGGGCTTTTTTGTGAGCTTCAGTAGTTGTTTTCATAATTTGATTTTTCCAAAACAGAGAGGAAATTATACCTAAAAGAGTAGATTGTTTCTACCATTAATTCAGCGCTATAGAGGCGCAGGATTAGTTTGAATCTGCAAAAATTGTACTGATGGATTGTTCGTCACTAATTCGTCGAATAACGTCTGCAAGAGTTGTTGCAATAGATAATTGCCTAATCTTGCTGCATTTTTTTGCTTTTTCTGTCAATGGGATTGTATTTGTTGTGACAAGTTCATCTAGTTTAGAGTTTGATATATTTTCTATAGCGCCGCCAGAAAGAACTGCGTGAGTTGCGTATGCAACAACTTTTTTTGCACCCTTTTCTTTTAATATTTCAGCCGCTTGGCAAAGAGTTCCTGCAGTATCAACCATATCGTCAATCATAATACAAGTGCGCCCCTCTACCTCACCAATTACATTCATGACTTTAACTAAGTTTGGCTCTGGTCGTCTCTTATCAATAATTGCAAGGTCTGCATCATTAATTCTCTTCGCTGCAGCTCTTGCTCTTGCAACTCCACCAACATCTGGAGACACCACAATTACATCTTCATAGTTATGATCTAAAACATCTTGAACAAGTACGGGCAGTGCATATATATTATCAATTGGGATATTGAAAAAACCTTGAATCTGATCTGCGTGTAAGTCCATTGTTAGTATGCGGTCTACTCCCGATGTTTCAATCATTTGAGCGACAAGTTTTGCAGTTATTGGAACGCGAGTTAATCTTGAACGTCGGTCTTGTCTTGAGTAGCCTAGATATGGAACGACAGCTGTGATTCGCCCGGCAGATGAGCGCTTAAGTGCATCAACCATTATTAATAATTCCATTAAGGTTTCAGCAGTAGAGGGGCCGCAGGTTGGCTGAATCACAAAAACATCACATCCACGAACATTATCAAGAATTTCAACTTGAGCCTCACCATCACTGAACTGACCAACAAAAGCCTTGCTTTGTTTGATGTTCAGATTTGAAATAATTTCGGATGAGAGATCAGGGTTTGCGTTTCCGCTAAAGATTTTTATTCTTTCTAGAGACATCCGGCTGTGCTTTTATTGATGTAAGGTGCAATTATACAAACAAATTACGGAGCTAAGCACAATAGTTTTGAATTTGAATTAAGAATTAATTGATGATTTATAGTATTTTATCTATTGATGTAGAAATGTCTTCAGGCTCAATAGTTGAACTAAAGCGCTTAAAAGGGATGCCATCACGGTCAATTAGAAATTTCGTGAAATTCCATTTGACGCTATTGTTTAATGTTCCTTTTAGTTCACTCTTTAAATATTTGAAAAGAGGGTGGGCATTTTCACCATTGACGTCAACTTTTGTAGACATAGGAAATGAAATCTCATAATTTAAGTTACAAAAATCTTTTATCTCTTCTGCAGTTCCAGGCTCTTGTTTGCCAAACTGGTTACAAGGAAAGCCAATTATTACTAGGCCATTCTCTTTGTGCTTTTGGTAGAGTTTTTCTAGTCCAGTATAGTGATAAGTTAGTCCACAGAAACTTGCAGTATTTACAACTAAAATCGCCTTGCCTTGAAATTTGCTTAAAGAGACTTCTTCACCATCAAGCTGGTTAAATTTAAATTGGTATATATTTTCCTTCATGAATCTTGCCTTATTTTAGAAGATAATTCATACAAAGATGGCTGGGGCGGATGGATTCGAACCATCGGTACACGGGATCAAAACCCGATGCCTTACCACTTGGCTACACCCCAATTATGTAATGGTGATTTATCAATCGCTTTAGCGACAAAACCAAACCATTGTGATGGCAATTTATTATTTGCTATCAATGCATCTTTTTCTTTTTCAAAGGCTACAAAAACACAACATCCACTTCCAGTCATTCTTGCAATTCCAAGGTGGTTTTCAGTTGAGTCTAGATGAGTTAAAGCCTCTTCTATCTCACCTTCCAAATGAATTGCAGCATCTAAGCAGTCGTTATGTGGATTAGAGACCATTGAAAAGTCTGCTATTTTCCTTTGTACTGGAGACATTGTCAATGCTTTGTGTGTGAAAATTTCTTTCGTGGATATATGTTTGTCAATTGAAACAATTAAATAAAAGTATTTAGGCAGGGTTATTGGGGTAAGTATTTCACCTATACCTTCGCCCCATGAGCTATGGCAATTAACAAATACTGGGACATCTGCACCAAGATTTTGACCAATATGCATCAGCTTTTCTTTAGATAAATTAAGACTCCAAAGCTTATTTAGAGCAATTAAAACAGTCGCAGCATTTGAACTCCCGCCTCCTAGGCCTCCTCCTATTGGTATTTTTTTAGCTATACCAATATCTACGCCACCTTTTGATCCAGTCATTTTTTTCAGTATAGTGGCGCTGCGTATTGCTAGATCTTGATCTTGTGGAATGCTTTCATTGCCACTTAATCGATTGATTATTCCATCCTCTCTATAATCAAGGCTTATCTCATCGCAATAATTTAAAAGCTGAAAAATGGTTTGAAGATTATGATATCCATCAGGCCTTTTTGAGGTTACATGTAAAAATAAATTAATTTTAGCGGGGGATAAGTAAGTCAATTTATGTGTTAATAAAATGCTCTCTATAGTGTTTTAGTTCGTCAATAGAGTCATAAACATCAGACAAAGCGAGGTGCCTAGATTTTTTATATGAGGAAGAAAGAATGCTCGGCTTCCAGCGAACTGCTAGCTCCTTCAACGTCGAAACATCGATATGGCGATAGTGAAAAAACTTTTCAAGATTTGGCATATAGTTGTATAAGAATCTTCTATCCTGACAAATTGAGTTACCACACATTGGCGATGCCCCTTGGTCAACATAGTTAATAAGAAATTCTAAGGTTTGGGATTCTGCATCAGCGGTGGAAATTGTACTTTCTAGTACTCTTTTTACAAGTCCAGATCGATTGTGTTGGCTCGTATTCCATTCATCCATCCCATCAAGGAGATCACTATTTTGATGAATAGCTAACGAGGGCCCTTCTTCTATTACATTTAGATTTGCATCAGTAACCACTGTAGCTATTTCAATAATGACATCGCGTTCAGGAATTAGTCCTGTCATTTCAAGATCTATCCAGATAAGATTAGTTTTTTTATTCATATTTAATTTAATTATTGCTAGCGAAAATATATTCTTCAAGTTTTTCCTTTGCACTTCCATCTGATAATATTTGGCTTGCTTTTTCAATTCCTGAGCTTAGCGAATCTTCGAGACCACTTACATAAATAGCAGCGCCAGCATTAAAAGAAATGATATTTTTTGCAGTACCATTTTGTCCAGAAAAGGCTTCATAAATTAGAGAAAGTGACTCATTTGCATTTTCCGCTTTAATGTCATTAAGGTTGCCTAGCTTTAATCCAAATTCATCTGGGTGAACAGTATAGGTTGAAATTTCACCATTATGTAATTCTGCTACAAAGGTTTTGTCTGCTACAGAAAATTCATCAAGTCCATCTGCAGAGTGAACCACCATAACATGCCTGGATTTAAGGCTTTTTAGGACGTTAGCAATTGGCTCTACTAGGTTTTTATCATAAACCCCAATAACTTGATTAGGGGCCTTAGCTGGGTTAGTTAGGGGCCCTAAAACATTAAAAATTGTTCTAACTGCTAATTCTTTTCGTGGCCCAATCGCATGCTTCATTGCGCTATGATGGGCGGGTGCAAACATAAAGCCAACGCCTATTTTTTCAATGCATTGACTGATGGATTCTGGACTTAAGTTAAGATTTATTCCGGCTGCTTCTAAAACATCTGCGCTTCCAGATTTCGACGAAATGGATCGATTTCCGTGCTTTGCAACTTTGCCACCTGCAGCGGCAACAACAAAGGCAGAGGCAGTTGAGATATTAAATAAACCCAAGCCATCTCCACCAGTTCCGCAAGTATCAACAAGATACTCAGTGCTACTGACTTCGACCGACGTCGCCAGTGAGCGCATGACCTTTACGCTGGCAGTAATCTCATCAATTGTTTCACCCTTCATAGATAGTCCAACTAAAAAAGCACCAATTTGAGCATCCGTTGTTTGGCCTGTCATAATGCTATTCATAACATCAATCATTTCACTTTCATTTAGATCTTTTTTTGAAATCACTGATTTAATAGCTTGGTTTATATTCATAGTTAGCGGTGGCTCATTAGGAGTTCAATATCATCTATATTTTTAATAGCTGCTGCAGATAGGACATGATTTCCATCTATAGTAACCAATACGTCATCTTCAATTCTGATTCCAATATTCCAATATTTAGGATCAATTTTATCATCCTTGCGGATGTAGATTCCTGGCTCCACAGTGGTCACCATTCCTACTTGAAATTCTCGAAATAAATTACCACTTTCTTTAGTGCCAACATCATGAACATCTAAACCTAACCAATGGCCAGTGCCATGCATATAGAATTCTCTTAAATTACTGACATCTTCCATTATCCCTAGCTTCATAAGTCCCCTTGTAATAATTTCACATACAATCTCATGCGGCTTGTTTACATCTTCACCAGGCATGATAGAGGCGATAGCTTGCTTCTGAGCATCCAATACAATTTCATATATTTCTTTTTGAGGCGGACTAAACCTTCCATTAACTGGAAAGGTTCTTGTAATATCAGACGCGTAACCAAGTATTTCACAGCCAGCATCTATGAGAAGAAGATCACCATCATTTAATAATTTATTGTTTTCGGTGTAATGAAGTATGCATGCATTTTCCCCTCCTGCAACAATTGGAGGGTACGAGTGCTGTGAGTTTTCATTTCGAAATACTGAGTCAAATTCAGCGGCAATATTGTACTCATAGAGTCCAGGGTGAGTTTTTACCATAGCCTGTATATGGGCCTTTGAAGCTAGATCTGCTGCAACTTGCATATTTTTTATTTCAGAAGTATCTTTAATAAGTCTCATTTCTGAAATGTATGGGTTTAACGGTTTTAATTTTTCTCCTAATAACGCTGTAATTGCTGGGTTTAGTTTATTTGTACTTGAGTTGTCTTTCCAGCCTCCATCAGTTGGAGCATCAAAATATACAGAAGAGCTTTCATTTATCTGGGAGGATGACTCATCAAAAAAACTATCAATGTCGTATGCTTGATCAACTAATAAGGTTTCAGGTGCGAGGTCTATTCCAAGTCTCAATCCATTCCATATTTCTTTGGTTTGATCTTTAGGCCTTAAAAAAATGCTGTAATTATTTTTAGAGAAAACTGCAATTGCATCAGGCTCTATAAAGCCCGTAAGATACCAAAAACTACTATCTGGTCGAAAGGGGTAGTTGACGTCACTGTTTCTTTTTTGCTCACTATTGGTAGATACAATTATTACTGCATCATCGCCTAGTATGCTTAGCAACTCTTCTCTTCTTTTTTTATGTATCATTTTGTTAGGTGTATTAATTCATTGATAAATAACCCAAGAAAGATACCATGAAAAAGATACGACTTTATCAAAATACTGCTCTCACTGTGGGCAAAAGTGTTGAACTAAGTAAAGATAATAGTCATCATCTTAACAAAGTTTTACGCTTCCCAGGTGGGAAAGATATCACTATATTTAACGGTGACGGTTTTGACTACAACGCAACGGTTCAAAGGCTAGAAAAAATAACCAGTCTTGACATTGTATCTAAGTTGAAAAATGACTCTGAGTCTAAACTTCATTTAACACTTGCGCAAGGAATTGCTAAAGGTGAAAAAATGGATTTTTTGATCCAAAAAGCAGTCGAGTTAGGGGTGTCAAATATTATCCCAATGCAGTTAGAGCGTTGTGTAGTAAGGCTAAAGGGTGACCGTGCCCAAAAAAAAATAGAGCATTGGCAAAAGATAGCAAACCATGCATGTGAGCAATCAGGGAGATCTGTAATGGTTAGTATCTTACCTCCAACTTTGCTTAGTGATTTGCTGAGTGATCAAAATCATAATGGTTTTGTTTTGCACCATCGTGCAAATTTAAGTCTTATCCAAGTGCCTTCATATTCAAGAGCGACAATTCTAATTGGGCCAGAAGGTGGATTAACTGATCAAGAGGTTATCGATTCAACGAATGCTGGATTTAAGTCTCTATTATTAGGCAAAAGAGTTTTAAGGACTGAAACTGCATCGCTTGTTGCTATCGCTAATATGCAGCTTTTATGGGGAAGTTGATAATTTTTTAAGATTTTCTTAGTTAATCAACATCACCAAGATCATTACTTAGTTCCCGGGCACGGTCATAAGCAGCTCTTGTAGCAGCTGCAACTAATCCTTCAAAATTTTGATCTTGAAAGCTTTCTATAGCTGCTTGTGTAGTTCCATTAGGAGAGGTAACCTCTGCCCTCAGTGTTTTCGAGTCTTTGCCACTTTTAGTTGCCATTAAACTTGCTCCTAAACTTGTTTGAATACTTAGTGAGTTTGCAGTTTTTTCGTCCAAACCAAGAGCAATTGCAGCTTGCGTAATAGATTGCATTAATAGAAAAAAATATGCAGGACCACTTCCAGATATGGCAGTAATTGCGTCAATTAGTTTTTCATCATTTACCCAAAAACATTCTCCTACAGAAGATAAGATTGAGGTTACTAATTCTTGTTGTTGGTTGCTAACTAGCTCATTTGCAAACAGCCCTGTAACGCCACTTTGAAAAAGTGCAGGTGTATTAGGCATTGTTCTTACAAGAGCAAAATTACCACCCAACCAACGATTTATATCACTACTTCTAATTCCAGCTACGATAGAGACAAAAAGGTGGCTTGGTTTAACTTTATTTTTTAATTGAAGGCAAACCAATGAGAGTACTTGAGGCTTCACCGCAAAAACAACGATATCACTATTATGCAGTAAAGAAGTATTGTCAGGGTATGTTGTGATATTAAGTTCAGATTTACGTTTAATCAGAAGCTCATTATTAGAGTCACTTACGTTTATGTTTTGAGCATCAAAGCCATTACTGAGAAGACCTTTTATCAAAGCATATGCCATATTTCCGGCTCCAATAAATCCAATGACTGTTTTGTTTTCCATATAAAATATCTTAGTTATAAGTGCTTAACTCAATTCTACCAAACTTGTAATAAATAAAGAACATTAATGAAAAAATTTCAGCCAAAACTAATATTAATCGATGTTGATGGGACTTTAGTTGACAGTGTTCCTGACCTTGCTTACTGTGTAGATGAGATGATGATTAAGCTTGGTATGCCAGCTCGAGGAGAATCAAGTGTAAGGCATTGGGTTGGAAATGGTGTTCCCAGATTAGTAGAGCGAGCTTTGACAGGCGATTTAAATCTGAAGCCAAGTCAAGAGGTATTCGACATGGCATATCCAATTTTTTTAGACCTTTATGCCGACAATTCAGCAGTAAGGTCAAGTCTATATGATGGTGTCAAAGAGGGCTTAGATTATTTACAATCTAAGAACTACCTTTTAGGTTGCGTAACTAATAAGGCAGAGCAGTTTACTCACCCATTACTAAAGTCATTAAATATCTATGACTACTTCAAAATAGTCATTTCTGGTGACACTTTGGAAAAGAAAAAGCCAGACCCTTTGCCGCTCCTGCATAGCGCTGGTTTTTTTAATATAGATCCAAATGAGTGCCTTATGCTGGGAGATTCAGTAAGCGATGTAAAGGCTGCTAGAGCAGCTGGATTTGATATAATTTGTATGTCATATGGCTATAATCACGGTAATAATATATCAGATGAAAATCCTGACCTTGTAATCGATTCGATGGCGCAATTACGAGATTACCTTTAATGAGTATTGATGAAAATAATATCTGGCATCCTTATGCTACGATACCAAATAAAGTCCCTACTTATTTAGTTGACACAGCAGATGGTGTGTATCTAAACTTTAAAAATGGCTCTCGTGTTATCGATGGTATGAGCTCATGGTGGTCAATGATTCATGGCTACAATAATCCTTTTATAAATAAGGCAATGAAGAGCCAGATAGATGCTGTATCGCATGTAATGTTTGGCGGCCTCACTCATCAGCCTGCGATTGACTTATGCGAAAAGCTCATAAAAATAACTCCTCAGGGGCTTGATAAGGTTTTTTTTGCTGACTCTGGCTCTGTTTCTGTAGAAGTTTCTCTTAAAATGGCTTTACAGTACTGGCAAAATAAAGGCAAAAAAGAAAAATCACATTTTGTAACCCCGAGAGGTGGCTACCATGGAGATACTTTTGGAGCAATGAGTGTTTGCGATCCAAATAATGGCATGCACCATTTATTTAGTGGTGTTCTTCCAAAGCATTATTTTGTGACTCAGCCTAAATCAGGTCGAAGCCGTGAAGCTCTTTCAGATCTAGAGGCAACACTTAAAAAAAATCATAATAATATTGCAGCAATGATTCTTGAGCCTATTGTCCAAGGGGCTGGCGGAATGAATATTTATGATGCTGATTATCTCCAAGGCGTTAGATTATTATGTGATCAATATGAGGTTTTATTGATCGTAGATGAAATAGCTACAGGTTTTGGCCGAACAGGCGAACTCTTTGGTTGCAATCATGCAAATATTTCACCTGATATTCTTTGTATAGGGAAGGCTTTAACTGGCGGTTACATGACTATGGCGGCTGCAATAACTACTGAAAAAGTCTCAAGTACTGTTGGTGTTTTGATGCATGGGCCTACCTTTATGGCAAACCCTTTGGCTTGTTCAGCGGCAAATGCTAGTATTGATTTACTTCTAAGTAGCAATTGGAAAAAAAGAATCTCAGAGCTTCAAAGTATCCTTAGCGCTCAACTTCTGACTTTAAAGGAGCATAAGTCTATATTTGACGTTAGAATAATTGGGGCAATAGGAGTCTTAGAGTTCAAAAAACCTCTTGATATGAAAAAAACTCAAGAGCAACTAATTGACTGTGGAATTTGGCTTAGACCTTATGGAAAATTACTTTATACGATGCCGCCTTTCATAATTACCGATCAAGAGTTATTAAAAATTACGGATGCAATGAAAGGAGTGGCTGAAAACCTTTAGGAAAAAAGTTTTTTGACTATTCAATTGGGTCAATATCGATAAACCAGCGAACTGATGAGCTAACCTTGATTGTTTCAATATGCTTATAAAAGGTTTTAATTAATCTATGCAGCTGACTCCTATCTTTAGATTGTAAATATAGATTAAAGTAGTAATAGCTCGACTTCTTCTCAATTACACCAGGAACTGGCCCCCAAATTTCAATTGACTCTATATCAATGTTATTAATTAACTGCGCTACTTCATTTAAAAATTTTTCAGCTTCATTTTTGTTTTTAGCGTTTGCGCAAATTAATGCTTGGTGAGCATATGGTGGCAGCTGTGCATCCTCCCTTTCTAATAATAAGGTTTTTGCATATTCAATATATTGTGAGTCTCTTACAAACTTAAAAATAGGGTGATGTGGATAACGAGTTTGGATATTAACTTCCCCTCTATACTCGCCTCTTCCGCACCTTCCTGAAACTTGAATAAGTAATTGAGCTAATTGCTCTGTTGCTCTATAGTCTAGAGACATGAGGCCAACATCTACATCTAAAATACCAACAAATGCTAAATTAGAGAAGTCATGCCCTTTTGCTAACATTTGAGTGCCTACGATAATGCAGGGCTCCCCAGAGTTTATTTTTTCTAAATGTGTTATGAATGCTTTTTTCTTGCGTGTTGTATCTCTATCAATTCTAATTACATCAGAGTTAGGAAAATACGACTCAAGATTTTCCTCTAACCTTTCAGTGCCATAGCCTAGTATCTTTAGGTTTTGGCTATTGCAAGAGGGGCAAGAGGACTCTGGTGATTTTTCGAGTCCACAGTGATGACACTTTAGTCGATTAATGTTGCGATGATAAACAAGTTTTGAATCACAATTAGTGCACTCAGATTGCCAGTCGCATTCGGTGCAATAATAAACTGGTGCGTAGCCTCGACGATTAATAAAGAGCATGACTTGTTTATCTTCCTCTAAGTATTTTTTTATTTTAGAAACTAGAGGTATTGATAGAGCTTCTGCAGATTGGCTCCGCATGTCAATTAAATTAACAACCGGCATGATCGCTTCACCGGGGCGAGTGTTTAAAGTAAGACGCGTAAGTTTTTTGTCAGCAACATTTTTTAAAGTCTCAAGTGAGGGCGTTGCAGTTCCTAAAATCAGAGGAATATTTGCAAACTTGGCGCGCATAAAACTAAGATCTCGCGCAGAGTAGCGGAAGCTTGATTGTTGCTTAAAAGATCCATCATGCTCCTCATCCACTATGACTAATCCGAGATTAGGGATTGGAGTAAAGATAGCAGAGCGAGTCCCTAGAATAACTTTTGCTTCGCCACTTTTAGCCAATAGATAGGCGTCTTGTTTTTGAGTTTCGTTTAGTTGAGAATGAACAGCAACAACTCTTTCTTTTATCCTCTCTTCAAAGCGGGCGATCATTTGGGGCGTTAATCCAATTTCAGGAACTAGAACAAGAACCTGCTTTCCTTCCTTTAGTAGTTTTTTAGTAAGATTGAGATACACTTCAGTTTTTCCACTTCCTGTAACTCCTTGAAGTAGAAATCCATGAAAGCTATCTTCATATTTAAGCACCTCATTTACTGCATTTTTTTGTTCAGATGTGGGCTTGAAGTTACTTGGCGAAGTAACATTGTTTATCGAGGTTGGCTTTTTAATAATTGCTGGCTTACCTATCCTTAGATTTTTTGGAAGTGCATTGGTAAGAACTTCACCAATTGGATGATGGTAATAGTTGGCGGACCAAAATAAAAAATCAAGAATCTCTTTGGATAATAATACTTCGGTATCAATTACTTCTTCGACAATACGAAGCTTATCAAATTCACTTTTATCTTTGAGAGAAAGGACAATGCCTATAACTTTTTTTGGACCAAAAGGAACTTTTACCCTGGCACCAACATCCACATTTTGGTTACAAATGTAATCAAATGTGTTATGTAAAGGTACTGGAATGGCAACTTCTATGATTTGGCTCAAAGTAAAATGTTTTAGGGATAAAATAAGTATTTTATCAATATAAATTAGCCATGGTAGTTATTCAAAATATCATTAACGATATAAATATAGATGAAGACAAGCTAGGGTTGGTTTGCCAAAAGTTCATGAGTGAAGCTGGGATTCAAGAAAGTGAGTTGCTAATCCGCATAGTTTCACCTGTTGAGATTCAAGTACTTAATAAAGAGTATCGAGATAAAAATCAAGTTACTAATGTGCTATCTTTTCAAAGTGACATTCCTGAAGAAATTGGAGAGTCAATATTGGGGGATGTTGTTATTTGTGCTGACGTGGTAAGAGAAGAGGCGCTAGTTGGGGGTAAAACATTTTCGGATCATTTGACTCATATGGCGATTCATGGCATTCTGCATTTAGTAGGGCATGATCATGCAGACCTTGACTCTGCCAACAAAATGGAGTCAATTGAAATTGATTTTTTAAAGACATTGGGTATTAATAACCCTTACAATTAGAAAAAAACTAAGTTTTAATAAGTAGTTTTGCGAGCTTTTTGATGTTCTCCTCTTGCTGATTATTTTTTCTATAAATTATTCCAATATCTCGCTTTGAATTGGTTGAATTCATATCAATGCTTATATTAGGATAATGGTTAAGAATTCCAAAATCAATCGCCATTCTGGGTAAAAAACTCACACCAATATTTGTGTCTACCATCGCAACAAGTGTTGAAATACTTGTACATGAAAAGCTAGAAATATGTTGTTTTGAAATTTTATTATTTTGTAAGATATGTGACCTCAGGCAGTGACCTTGTTCGAGCATTAGAAGTGACCCATCATCAATTACTTTAGATTTGCGTTTTTTATGTTGAATAAAATAAATCGGGTCAGAAAAAACTTGAAAGCTTTCAATAAAGTTGGGCAACTCATATGGAAAAGCAAATATGGCAAAATCTATCTTAGCTTGCTCTAGTTGTTTAAGCAAATTTTCACTTGTATCTTCCTTAAATGAAACTTTGAGCTTTGGATAAAGTTTGTTTAAGTTTGATAAAAAATTAGGCAGAATATAGGTGGAGATAGTCGGAATTACACCTATAGTAACCTCAGAGTCAAAAAAATCTAACTTCGCAGTACTTAATAAAACATTTATCTCAGCCATCACCAATAAAGCTTGTTTGACAACTCGATTTCCGACGGGTGTAAATCGAACATTTTTGTTGTCTCTTTCAACAAGAAGAACTCCTAAGTCACTTTCAAGTTTTGATATTCCTGCACTGAATGTTGAGGCGCTAACAAAACAATTGTTGGCTGCTTTGGAAAAGTGGTTCGTGTTTTTTAATGCAATTAAATACTGTAGATTTTTTAGTGAAGGCGTCATTTTTATATTCGTTTTTTACGGACATTATATACAGTTTTATTCAATTTATTTTTATATAAATCACTGGTATGATGATGACTCGTTAAACCAATCGGAGACAATTATGTCATTAAGTGGAAGTAAGACTGAACAAAGTTTAAAAGATGCGTTTGCTGGTGAGTCACAAGCAAATAGACGCTATTTGTATTTTGCTAACCAGTGCGATGTATTAGGTGAGCCAGATATGGCTGCACTATTTAGATCAACAGCTGAAGGTGAAACAGGCCATGCTCATGGTCATATGGAGCATCTAATTGAAGGTGGTGTCGGTGATCCAGGTACAGATATGCCTGCTAAGGAAGTTAGCGAGATGCTTGCGAGTGCTATTCATGGAGAAACCCATGAGTACACTGATATGTATCCAGGCATGGCTAAAACAGCAAGAGAAGAAGGATTTGATGAAATTGCTGAATGGTTTGAAACGTTAGCTAAGGCAGAACGTTCTCATGCAAACCGCTACCAAAAAGCGTTTGATAGCTTGTAAAAACCCTGTTGCCATAAGCTTGTCTTATGGCGACAACACTAAAACACCATGAATAAATTTAAAGAAGGCAACTTAGAGGCTCCAACTCGCCACGCTCTAGATTGGAAAGATAAAGATTTTTATAATGAAGAGTCTTTAAATACAGAGCTAGAAAGGGTCTTTGATATTTGTCATGGCTGCAGACGCTGCGTGAGCCTTTGCAAATCATTTCCAACACTATTTGACTTAATTGATGAATCTCAAACGTTCGAAGTTGATGGTGTAGACAAGGCTGACTTCAAAAAAGTAGTCGATCAATGCTATTTATGTGATTTATGTTTTGTAGCAAAATGTCCTTACGTGCCGCCACATGATTTTAATGTTGATTTCCCGCACCTAATGCTTAGGGCAAAAGCAATTCAATTTAAAAAGGGCGAGACAAAACTATCTCATAAAATCTTAACATCACCGCAAAAAGTAGGTGCAGTTGCCTCAATTCCATTAATTTCACCCATTGTAAATTGGTCTAATAGCAATAAAACAATGAGAAGGGTTACAGAAAAGGTTTTAGGTGTTCATGTTGATGCAGTTGTTCCTAAATATCACACTAAAAAACTCTCAAAGGTTTTCGTTGAAGATAATACTGCAAGCGAATTCAAGGTCGCAATATTTGGAACTTGTTATGGCGAATATAATGATCCTCAAACTGTTGTGGACTTAGTTGATGTACTTAGGCACAACGGTGTAGAAGTAAAACTCATTAAAAAAACTCAGTGTTGCGGTATGCCTAAAATGGAGCTTGGTGATCTTGAGTCAGTAGTTAAGTATGCAAATGAAAATATAAAGCCATTGATAAAATTAGTTGAAGAGGGATATAAACTAATCGCACCCATACCCTCTTGTGTCTTAATGTTTAAAAATGAACTTCCAATGATAATGTCAGAAAATACAAACATTAATGACATATCTAAAGCATTTTATGATCCTTTTGAATATCTATCGTTTTTGAAAGAAAACAATCAGTTTGATAGCAATTTCAAGCCAATTGATAAAGAAGTGCTTTATCAAATTGCTTGTCATCAAAGAGTACAAAACATAGGGTCACATACGAAAAGAATTCTAGGTTTAATTCCAGATTTAGATGTAAATATTGCAGAAAGATGTTCTGGACATGATGGTACTTATGGAGTCAGAAAAGATACTCATACTTATTCTGTCCAAATTGGAATGCCAGTTGCAAAAAAAATAACTGACACAACTGATTTGGTTGTTAGTGATTGCGTTATGGCTGGAAACCATGTTGCGCATATTGCTAAACAAGATATTGAATCCATTCATCCAATTAGCTTGGTGAAAATGGCTTATGATTTTAATAATGAGGTTAATTAAATGCTAACAAGACAAGATCTATTGTCTCTTGAAGAATATGCAGAAAAACGTTCAGCTATTCGCTCAGATACTATTCAAATAAAAAAGCTCAGAGAGGTCAACCTTGGAGAGCATATAAGGATGCTATTTGAAAATAAGAAAACAGTTCAGTTTCAGATTCAAGAGATGCTTCGTATAGAAAAAATCTTTGAGGCTGATGGTATCGAGGAAGAGCTCGATGTATACAACTCCCTGGTTCCTGAAGGTTCGAACTTAAAGGCAACCATGATGATTGAATATACAGATGTTGAAGAGCGCGTAGAGGCACTTTCTAAGTTAATAGGCGTTGAAAGAAGCATCTACTTTCAAGTTGGCAGTCATGACAAAGTCTTTGCTATTTGTAATGAAGATATGGAAAGAGAAACGGATGTTAAAACCTCAGCTGTCCACTTTATGCGTTTTGAGTTTGATCAAGACATGATTGCTGAGTTTAGCTCAGGAGCTTCAGTCAAGGTTGGCGCAACTCACCCTCATTATAATTTTGAAATTATCTTGAATTCTGAAATACAAAATGCGCTTAAGTTGGACTTTAATAATAGTTAGTTTGCGGAATAGTAGTTAGATTTCGGAAATTTCTCCTATAGTTTCCATGGCTCGTAAAGAGCCATCTACATAGTACATCCTTAATTTATCCCTTTCCCATGGAGGTATGTTTGATTCTTGAAGTACTTTTTTAAGTAATTGTGAGTGACTTTTGCCCTTAAGTTTTATACGCTGACCTTCGAGACGAAAGCGTATTTCAAAATTAGGAAGGTTTTTTAATGAATCGAAATATGGGCATGGCAAGTTTAAAGATTCAAAAGGTTTGTCAAAAAAATATAACTCATTATTGTATCGCCTAACTTCATAGTGATGCCATCTCAAAATGACATTTGCATCAGTTTTAGCGCTTAATAGCGAAATAAGCTCATTAAGTACTTTATTGGAAGGCAATAGAAAATCTTGTTTAGCAATAAAGTAGCGAAGCACGTTAACTACTCTTCGATTTGGAAGCTTAGCCAGTGAGCTAACTTGAATTTTGTTATTAATGACCAATTCAAAATTTATAATATCGAGTTTAGCCAAGTCATGCATAAGTTTTAATGCTTCACCTTGATGCGCCGCACTTCTTGATACATTTTTGACAAGTCCATTGAATGCGCTCGAGAGCTTAGGCAGAAATGCAATTCTTAATAGGTTTCTTTTAAAGTTTGTATCTAGGTTGCTGTCGTCTTCTACCCAATCCAATTGGTTTGTTAAAGCATAATCTATGATTTGTTGTTTTGAAATATTCAGAAATGGACGATAAAGTTCTGAACCATTAATACTTTTTATTTTTGGCATTGAAGCGAGGCCTGCGACCCCACTCCCTCTAAATAATTGCAGTAAAAAAGTTTCAGCTTGATCTTCTTGGTGATGTGCAGTGCAAAGAGTCTCATCTTCTCTTAATTCAGATGTTAGTGATATATAACGTTTTTTACGAGCATTTTCCTCGACATTAGAAGAAGTTTTGATATTTATATCTATATATTTAAACTCGATTTTGGCTGAATTACATAAGCTTTCACAAAAAGTGCACCACTCGTTACTGTATTTAGAAAGGTTGTGATTGATATGAATAGCTCGAACATTTCCAGGGTGATGTTTATTTAAAAAGTGAAGGAGAGCAACTGAGTCAATGCCTCCACTTAAGGCAACGACAATTTTCTTGTCAACTAAATACAGATCTTTATTCGCTAAATCTTCCAAAGCCAAGTAGTTTTTCATGCCTATCTTCAATAAGTTTATTAATAGGCAGTTCAGTTAGGTTGTTTAATTCTTTAATTAGCGCTTTTTTAAGAAATTTAGAAGCTTTTTCAGGATCTCTATGAATCCCTCCATGAGGTTCGGGTATTACTTTGTCAATTAATTTGTGTTTTTTTAAGTGCTTACTTGTTAACTTGAGTGACTCTGCGGCAATTGGCGCTTTAGATGCATCCTTGTAAAGTATTGAGGCGCAGCCTTCGGGAGAAATAACAGAATAAATACTGTATTCAAACATCATCATTGTGTCACAAAGTCCAATTGCAAGTGCGCCACCTGAGCCACCTTCTCCAATAACTACTGATAAGATTGGCGTTCTTAAGGTTGACATTTCGAATAAGTTTCGCGCAATCGCCTCACTTTGACCTCTCTCTTCAGCTCCAATTCCAGGATAGGCGCCAGGGGTATCGATAAAGGTAATGATTGGAAGTGAGAATTTTTCAGCCATCTTCATTAGTCGAAGAGCCTTGCGATAACCTTCAGGTCTCGTCATGCCAAAGTTATGAAAAATTTTTTCTTTTGTGGTGCGACCCTTTTGTTGTCCAATAAACATAAATGTTAGGTCGTCAATCTTTGCAATGCCTCCAATCAATGAATGATCGTTTGCGTATGCTCGATCTCCACAGAGCTCTGTGAACTCATCAAAGATATTATCAATATAGTCCAAAGTGTAAAGTCTTTGAGGGTGTCTTGCCAGCTGAGAAATTTGCCAATCAGTTAGTGACGAAAAAATTTTCTGAGTTAGAAGCTCACTTTTTAATTTAAGTGAGTCCATCTCCTTGGCAATATCAGCGTCATCTTTTATGCTTTCTAATGCGTCAATTTTTTCTTCAAGTTCGGCTATTGGCTGTTCGAAGTCAAGATAGTTTAAGTTCATTTAATACGCTTAATAATTGTGAAAAATTTAATGATAATTATAGCAGATGCAATGTTTATAATCTTGCAATGGACTTGCTCACCTTACTATCTCTAACCTTTGCAACTTTTGTTTATGCAATTTCGCCAGGACCTGGCTTATTTGCAGTACTGGCAATTTCTACAAGACATGGGCCTATCCCTGCGATGTGGCTTTCATTTGGACACACTATTGGGGATATTATTTATGTAGCAATTGCCATGTTGGCTCTCAATGCCTTGGCTGGACTAATTAGTGATAGTATGCTGTATGTTAAGATTTTTGGCGCATCCTATTTGATCTTCATCGGTTATCAGCAATATCGCTCAAAAGGAATCAGCTTTGAACAGTCAAATAAAAAAAGTTCAACGTTAAAACTTTTAATTGCTGGTTTTGTTGTTGGAGTTACCAACCCTAAAACAATAATCTTTTATTTGTCATTTCTACCAATCTTTGTAGATTTAAATCATTTAACGACACTAACTGTAATTAAAGTAATAGCTGTAATCGGAGTCACTGTCTTTTGTGTATTAAGTTTAGCCAATATATTGGGCATTCGGCTTAGAAGGCATATTGAAAATCCAGTATTCATAAAACGTATTAATGAAGTTACTGGCATAACCATGATTTTAGTTGGCATTTTTGTCGGGCTTTATTAATCTAACTGAGGAGGTATAGTGTTTCAATCTGAAAAAAATATGACATTTGTCATGCTCCTTGTTCCATTAGTTTGGGCCTTGTCTGGGGTTTCTGCAAAATACCTTTCTTTTTATATCAGTGAGGATGAAGTTGTTGTTTATAGATTTTTCCTTTCAGTTGTTTCTACCCTTCCGTTGCTGATTTGGATGAAAATCCCAATCAGAATTAGTTTAAAAAACTTTGTGATTTGCATTCTTTTGGCTTTTTTCCTGATTGGAAACTATAGAACTTACTTCATGGGAATGCAGAGAGGTGCGGTTGGTTTAGGGGCAGCCCTAGTAACCGTTTTGATTCCAATTTTTGTCTATATCATGATGATTTTTTCTAAAAAATCTAAACCTATTTTGAAGGATTGGTTCGCACTGACCATTGGTGCAATAGGTGTTGCTTTAATGCTTGATTTGGAGCAAATGAATCTTGATAGACTTGTAAGTGGGGGAAATATTTATTTTGTATTGGCTGCCCTTACTTATGCAATGTTCACAGTGGCTGCCTCTTACATGAGAAATATTCATGTCTTGACCATTAACTTCTATGTCTGTCTTATAGGCTTCTTAATCGATTGGAATTTATCTTATGATAGTAATGAATTGTTTAAATTGGCGGGCATGGATTATATATTTTGGATTAACATTCTTTTTGTTTCAGTCATTGCAGGAACTGCAATTACAGTAGTCTACTATACCGGCCTTAGGATTATTGGCTCTAAAAAAAGTTCTGCGTTTAGTATATTAACTCCATTTTTTGCAATTGCATTAGGCGCTATTTTCTTTGGTGAAATGATCACTATTAATAATGCTATTGGGATTGTTATGGCTGTTATGGCTCTCGCTGTTCTTAACGACTTGAAGATAAAAAATATGATTCCTTTTAGATAACCATGGTTAGAGATATATTATGGAAATAAATATTTTTTTAGTCCTTGGTTTTACTCTTTTTGTTTTTGCAGTAACCCCTGGCCCGGGAACTCTGGCACTTCTTTCTATTTCTACTTCGAGAGGGCTAGCTTCAGCAATATTTTTTTCAATTGGAATGACACTTGGTGATTTGTCATATTTAACCATTGTCATTTTTTCTTTAAATGCTCTGGCCGACTTGATTACACCTGTTACAAACGCGGTCCAATATTTCGGAGCCTGTTATTTATTTTATTTGGGTTATTCTCAATGGACGGCTGGAAAATTCAGTATGGATAATGAAGTTTCAGCTCAATCCCATTTGAAAGAATTACTGACTGGCTTCCTCTTAGCTGGAACGAACCCAAAGGTAATGATTTTCTATTTATCAGTCCTTCCTTCTCTGATTGATCTCAATCAAGTAAGCTTAGCTTATGGATTGAAAATCGTAGCCACTGTTGCCATTTCACTATTGCTTGGTTTGATATTTATTGGTGTTCTAGGAAAAAAATTAAGGCAACTAATAAGTAGTCAAAAAATGGCCCTGAGGGTTAACAGAATTTTTGGCACTGTTATGATTGGTGTTGGCTTGAGTTTGTTTTATTTTTAACTATTTGTTACTCAGGAATTAAATCAATATCTCGAGTCAATAAATCCTTCATAATTGCAGTGCGCATATCATCTGTAAAATCAAACCAGTCGAATATTTCATTCATGTGACGATTGCAACCAATACAAAAATTATTTTCATTGTATTTACAAATACTCACGCATGGACTTTTAATCTGCCTTAATTTATTTTGCTCACTCATACTCATTGGTTGGCTTTGTGTTTCAACAGTAATTTCAAAGGCATTTTAATCGAGTTATGAATTTATGAACGAAGTTTTTCATTGCTATCATCATAGGCTGCACTCATTGAGACATGGCAACTGCGACTGCCTAGAGAGGTTTCAACACTAAGCTTAACTCCCTCTTCACAAAGGCTAGGTTGAAGATAAGCAAAGGCGACACTATGGCCTACTCTAAATCCATAAGCGCCACTAGTTATAATTCCACTAAGCTTGTCTCCTTCAAAAACTGCTTCATTTCCAAAACACTCGGCTGGAATATCATCATCAAATATGAGGTACGCTAACTTGGTCTTAATCCCATCAATCTTTCTTTGGCGTATATTTTCACAGCCAATGAATTCCCGGCTTAGGTCAAGAAATCTATCCATTCCAGCTTCTAAGGCTGAAATTTCTTCAGTAAATTCAGCGCCATATGCTCTGTACATTTTCTCAAGTCTCATGCTGTTAAAAGCCTGCCCGCCAAAATCTCTCAATCCAAAGGTCGATCCCATCTCAAATAAAGACTCATAGATTGATATAACTTGCCAGCTTGGCATATGAAGTTCCCACCCTAATTCACCAGCATATGAAACTCTCATTGCAAAGACATTTGCAGAATCGATCTTAATTGTTTTACAGCTTAGCCAAGAAAATCCAGTGTTGCTGAGATCTTCTTGAGTGCATTGACCTAAAATATTTCTTGCTTCAGGGCCAGTTAAGAGAAGCCCACCCCATTCCTCAGTTAAATTTTCTATTGTGATATCAAAGTCATCTGAGTGCCACTCCAGCCATTGGTAGTCTTTAACTTCAGATCCTATAGCGCCCATTAGAAGAAACTCGTCTTTATTAATACGGCTCACTGTTTGTTCTGCTCGTATTCCGCCCATTGGGGCATGAAAAAGAGTTAATCCAATTCTGCCATCTTTTGAAGGTAATTTATTGCAGGATAAATTATTTAGAAATTTAAAAGCATCCTTGCCGGTAATTCGAAATTTTGCAGTTCCGCTAATATCAGTTATGCCGCAGGAGGTTTGAACAGCCGCACATTCTTGAAATACTGCTTCATGAGCTTCACTATGGGCCCACGTTAAAGTTTCATTTCTTATTTCATCAGTTGTGAACCAAGAAGGCTTTTCATAGCCAGTATTAACAGTATGAATGGCTCCCTTTTGACTCAATACTGTGTGCAGAGAGCTAACTCTGATAGGTCTTCCATGAGGGCGATTTTCATTTGGAGAGGCGAATGAATACATTCTTTCATACGACTCAATAGCACGTGTGGTGCAATATGTTTTATCAGCCCATTTGTCAAACCGACGACTATCAAGTGAGGCCATGTTGAGTTCAGTCTGACCATGAACCATCCACTGGGCTAGGTATTTACCAATCCCACCTTGTGCAATACCAATACTTGCACCACAAAGATTCCAAAAATTTTTCAATCCTTTGGCAGGGCCAACAAGTAAATTATCATCAGGAGTGTGGGTTATTAGTCCATTAATTACTGTGCTAATTCCAACTTCTTTAAATAACGGAACAATATCCATGCATCGTTCTAACCAGGGCATCAATCTCTCAAGATCACCTTCAAAGAGCTCCCTGTCAAATGACCAATCTACACCATCAAGTGCCCATGGTTTAGAGCCTCTTGTTTCGTAAGGACCAATTAAAAAACCACTTCCTTCTTGCCTAATATAGGAGGCTGCAATAGAATCACGGGTTACGGGCAATTCCTTAGAGAGAGCTGCAATATCAGGATGGTTATCAGTAATTAAATACTGATGCTGTAAGTTGACTAATGGCACATAAGAGTCAACCATAGCACCAACTTGTGGCGAGAAGCAACCACCAGCATTAACTACATGTAGGGCGATAATATTTCCTAACTCAGTAACAACTTCATACTCACCACTTGGTAAGATATTGATGTCAATCACACGGTTAAAGTTACTAACTTCAGCGCCTGCTTTTTTCCCAAGTTGTGCTAATTGAGTGACTACCGTTGTAGGATCTACATGGCCATCATTGGGTGTATATAAAATACTTCTTGCTTTATCAAAGTTCATCATTGGATTGATGATTGAGGCTTCTTCTTTCGAAACAAAATGCATTTCACAGCCAATATGATTTGCTTTACTTAAAATATTATTAAACCACTGTTCTTCAACTTTGTCATATCCAACCCTTAATGAGCCAGTTTTATGAAATGATGAATCTAACCCAGTTTTTTCAGGAAGAATTTCATCGTAAAGTTTTATTGTGTACTCATGAATGCTAGATAGAGTATGGTTACCATTAAAGTTTGGACATAAGCCTGCAGCATGCCAGGTCGAGCCACTTGTGAGTTCACCCTTTTCCACCAGGACAACATCAGTCCAACCTTCTTGAGTAAGATGATACATAAGGTTAACACCTAGTGATCCACCTCCAATTATTACTACTTGAGCATGTGACTTCATATTAATTATTTATTTTTTAAGTGGCTTGCGTCCAATATCTTTTCTGCTTAATTTGATATTAAACTTTGCGCGTAATTGTTGATCAACGTCATCACTAATATGACTTGGAAAGTGTTCTGATAGTATCTCTTTTTTTCGTTGGATTGCTTTTTCTAGTAGAACAGGCTTACCCATATCAGCCCAATCATTTGGACTATCCCTATCACTTAAATCAGGAAAGATATATTCACTTTGCATAACGCTAATTGTTAGATCTGAACCAAGATAGTGAGCTTTATCATTCAAGCAAACATCTTTAATCGTTTCAAAACAAAGAGACTCTTCACTATCGTCATTGAACCCTTTAGTCATTCTCATTGACGCACCCAATAAATCATTATCCATCAGCAAACTTTCAGGACAAGTTCCTAAAAGACTTGCATACATTCCCGCAGATTCATAAATTATATTGGCTCCAGCAATTGCTGTAACTGTATGAGTAGATGCTCTTTCTGATCCTGCTTGAAAATCTGGGAACTTAGAGTCTGTCATTCCTGCAGGAGTTCCAGTTGGCAGATCTAAGAAGTTACCCATCTGCGCGCAAGCTGCAGAAATTAATCCTTGTTCTGGAGAGCCTCCACACATTGATCCAGTTCTTAAGTCAGACACAAAAGGCCAGGTACCAAGAATGGCCGGTGCACCTGGTTTAATAGCGTTCACATATACCAGTCCGCCAAGACATTCAGCCCAAGCTTGGGATACAACACCTGGAAGGAGAGGAGGAGCAGTTGCCCCTGCTTGACCCGCCGATAGAAGTAATATTGGCATGCCACCTTCAACGCCAACACGAACACATTCTAGAGATTCCTCTGCAAATTTCATTGGAGGTACAACATGACAATTGCTCATGCTTAAAAATGGTCTCTCACGCCATTTTTTTTCACTCCCAGCAATAATATGAAGCATTTCAAGAGCATCAGTTACGTGCTGTGCTTCTGTAAAGCTTGCGCCTAAATGCTTCTCAGTTCCCATTGCCACACAATAAACTGAGTTTTGATCCATCTCACGAGGACTAGCAATGTCTCTCAAAACACAAGTACGTTGAAACATATGAATATGCTCACACTGATCTGCAATTCTAGCCATATCATATAGATCTTGACTTTCAGATTCTCGATACTCGTTGTTCTCAGGGTCAGCAATAAGAACTGCAGCGCCAGCAGTTGAGAAGTGAACTCTTGAGCCACTTAAATCTAAATCATGTTTTGGGGATTGCCCATGAAGAGTGAGGTTGCGCTGTGAAAGGTTCATGGCTTTTTCAACAACTTCTTTTGGCATTCTTAATCTACCATCATCTCCAAGAATAGCCCCAAAAGCAACGCAAGTTTCAATGCAGTGTGGAGTGGCATCAGCAAATCCAATTTCTTCTAGAATTCGAAAAATATTAGCTTCAATATCAATAACTTGTTTGTCACTAAGGGGTTTATATCTTCCACCAATCTCACCTGGTAAAACAGGTTTTTCTTCTTCTGCTAGTGGCGCACTTCTTAGTGCAATTCTTGCCTCTCTTCCACCTGATTTTCTTCTAGTCATAATAGTGATTTGAGTTGAACTATTAATCACATTTTGATACTAAATCAAAGTACTGTCAATTGTTTTTTTATTGCAGGGTTAAAGCGCCTATACGAAGGTAAATTTACCGTTACTAATTAGACATCTTTGCCACTTTCAAAGTGAAATTGTGCGCCTTTTCTGATTCCAGAAGGCCACCTTGAAGTGATGGTTTTAAGTTGAGTGTAGAATCGAACACCTTCCATACCATGAATTGAAGAGCCTCCAAAAAGTGATCTTTTCCAACCACCAAAACTATGCATTGCAACAGGAACAGGTATTGGAATATTAACTCCAACCATGCCTACTTGAACATGTGATGTAAAGTGGCGAGCGGTATCGCCATCTCTTGTAAAGATAGCTGTTCCGTTACCATACTCATGATCATTAACTAGCGCCAAGGCTTCGTCATATGTTGAAACTCTAACAACAGAGAGAACAGGGCCGAAAATTTCATCAGTATAGATTGACATGTCTGAAGTTACATTGTCAAAAAGACATCCACCAATAAAGAAGCCTTCTTTTTTAGTTTCTGATCTGCCATCAACTTTTAACTCAGCGCCTTGTTTGATTCCAGATTCAATATAAGAGACAATTTTTTCTTGACTGGCTTTAGAGATTACTGGGCCCATTTCGACTTCAGGATCATTGTAAGGGCCAATTTTTAAAGAATTTATTTTTGGTATTAGTGATTCTATTAATTGATCAGCGGTTTCATCGCCAACTGCTACAACAACTGAAATTGCCATACATCGCTCACCTGCAGAGCCGAACGCTGCACCAATAATAGCATCACTGCTTTGTTCTAAATCAGCATCAGGCATAACAATCATGTGATTTTTTGCGCCACAAAGTGCTTGAACTCGCTTGTTATTATTAGAACCTTCGTGATATATATATTCACCAACATTAGTTGAGCCTACAAAACTTACTGCTCGTACTAATGGATTTTTAAGTATCTCATCTACCGCCTCTTTATCTCCAACAATAGTATTTAAAACGCCATTTGGCAGACCAGCTTCATGCATAAGCTCTGTTAGCCTTAATCCACATGATGGAACCTTCTCAGAAAGTTTTAAAACAAATGTGTTTCCACATGCAATTGCAACAGGGTACATCCACATTGGAACCATTGCAGGAAAGTTAAAAGGAACTACTCCAGCACAAACGCCCATAGGCTGTCGTAAATTATGGCTATCAATGCCACTTGATACATCAGCGCTAAAGTCAGATTTAAGATGATTGTTAATTGCTGTGCAATATTCAACAACTTCCATTCCCCTTCCAACCTCTCCCTTTGCATCTGAAAAAGTTTTGCCATGCTCTTGTGAAATTAGCTCAGCTAATTCATCCATATGTTTAATAATTAACTCACGATACTTGAACATAATTTGAGCGCGTTTAGATGGTGGAACCTGACTCCACCCTTTGAACGCAGCATTAGAAATTTCAATTGCCTTTTTAGTATCTTTCGAGCTAGCACCTTCGATCTGCCTAATGACCTTACCTGAAGCAGGATTATAAATATCAAAAATATTCCCTGAAGTTCCTGAAACTTTCTCACCATTGATGATGTGTTTTAAGTGATTTATAGACATAATATAAAGTTATTGAATTGTTTAGGATTAATATACCAAGAACTACCTTTTTATTCGAGTTAATTCATTGAATGGATCATCAAGTAATGTTGCTTTGGCTCTAAATAGGTTTTTTCTAATTTTAGTGATTTATTCTTATATACTCTTTGCTAGATTTTTAATCAAATTTTTAGTTTCTTTCCAATCAATACAGCCATCTGTTACAGATACGCCATATTTCATTTCGGTTTGATTATCTAATATTTTTTGTTTTCCAGAAAATAAATTACTCTCAAGCATTAAACCAAATATTGATTTATTTCCAGTAGATATTTGACTAGCTATATCCTTAATTACTTTCCCTTGATTTCTATAATCTTGATTTGAGTTGTCATGTGAGCAGTCAATCATAATCCTTGCGGCTAGGCCATTTTCTGTAAGAAGATTTTCGCATTTAATAATATCATCCTTTTTATAATTAGGCTTAATGCCTCCCCTAAGAACAATGTGAGATGATTTATTTCCGATAGCCTTAAAAGTTGAAATCTTGCCTTCGTCATTAATGCCTAGAAAGCTTTGAGGTGAAGAGCATGCTTTAATAGCATTGATTGCCATGTTGAGATTCCCATCAGTGCCATTCTTAAAGCCAACAGTCATAGAGAGTCCACTTGACATTTCACGATGAGTTTGAGATTCGGTTGTTCTTGCTCCAATTGCACACCAAGAAATAAGATCTCCTAAATATTGAGGAGTGATTGGATTAAGCGCTTCAGTTGCAGAGGGTATCCCTTCATCGGCTAGCCATGCTAAAAACTCTCTTCCTTGACGTAGGCCTTTTTCAACATCCAGTGAATTATCCATATCTGGGTCACTAATTAATCCTTTCCAGCCAACCGTTGTTCTTGGCTTTTCAAAATAAACCCTCATGACTAAGTAGATTGATTTTTCAACTTCTTTTTGAAGGGATTGAAGTTTAAGGGCATATTCCTTTGCAGCTCCAATGTCATGAATAGAGCAAGGACCAACAATTACCATCAGTCTTTCATCTTTTCCTGAAAAAATGTTATCCACAGTTTGTCTGCTAGTTAAAATGTTCTCTTTACCTTTGTCACTTACTGAAATAGTTTTCTTTAATTCAATAGGTGAGGTTATGACAGTTTCGCTTTCAATATTCTTATTGTGAATTCTGTTGTTCATTTAAATTGGCGTTTATTTATTGTTAAGCTTTGATTTAAGCATAAATCTATATTTTTTTTAAACAGATAGGAAGAATTAGGTTGTTTATATTTTTTTGAAGTAATTACGAAGACTAATTAAAATAATGAAAAATACACTGAAAAAAGCTGCGTTAATTTTGGTACTCTTTTTAGGAGGGTGCAGTTCAATTACTTTTATTTATAATCAGTTTGACAATCTTTTCCCTTGGTATCTTGAAAGTTATGTCGATCTTGATCGTGATCAAAAACAATACCTAGATGAGCTTTTAACTCCATTTTTTCAATGGCATAGAGTCGAAGAGATGCCTAAATATGCGCAAATTATTGGTGACTTAGAGTTAGCTATAGATAATGAGATCGATATAGAAAGCATTGCTCTGATTACTTATAATGTTGAGGAGTCATGGGCTCGCCTGGAAGATCAGATGATTATGTGGGTAGTCCCTCTTGCTAGAGAGTTATCTGATGAACAAATTGCTAAATTTATTCAAGTATTAAGAACCAAAACAACTCAAAGTGAAAAAAAATTGTTACTGCGTAATGATCAGGTATATCAAAGTGACAGCTACAAAAGCCTTCGTAAGAACTTGAGACGTTTTATGGGCTCCATGACTAAAGATCAGCTTGAACTAGTGAAAATTACAAGTAAAGAAATGAAGAGGACTGATGGTGAGCGCATCCAGAGCCGAAAAGTATTCATAGAAAAACTTAACTTAATCCTTCAGAGAGAACAAGGCTGGGAAGAAAGGCTAGAAAAGATAACTCATAGTGATGAATTGGTTGATGAGAATTACCAATCGACATATGCCTATAATACTGATTTAATTCAGAAACTATTAGTAGCAATATTAAATTCTAGAAATGACAAGCAGGACAAAAAGTTACGCACTCAACTTTCTAAGTATAAATCAAGTATTAATAGTCTAAATAAATAAATATAATTATTACCAGCGCCTTCTCATTCTGCCTTTAAAGATGGCAGATCCCCAGCTGAGAACAATACCAATAAAAGCTGCACTTAATAGCCATATATATGGCAAGCTTGCATCTGAGCCAAAAATGATTGCTCTATAGGCTGCGCCGATAGCATCAAAAGGCACCGCAGTTCCAATGCGTTCAAGCCAATCAGGGGCAGCACTTATGGGAGCAACTGATCCGCTGAGAACAGATTGATACTGAACTAAAGGTAGGATAATTAGTAAGGCTGAAAGTCCAATAATTTCGAAGACCCCAAGAAATAGCCAAGTTAAACAAACACAAATAAGCCATACACTTAGCCATGTCATCAAAAATACTTCCCATTGAAGTGTTGTTAATGTAACAACTATTGCTAAAGCAAAGCTGGCAAATCCCATGGTCATAACTGGCACAATAGTTCGAACATAAGCTCGATTAAGAAAAGCCATTTGACGGGTTCCAAGAAATAAAAGAATTGCTCCCACCATTGAAGCCATCCAAGTTGTAAAGCTCATTACAAAAGGCGCAGGGAGTGAGGCTAAACTTTTTGCTTTAAACATTGTTTCTACATTTGTAGTTACCATCATGCCTGCATTGGACCCTTGATTATTTAACTTTGAAGCACGAAGATTTGAAACAAAAGTGGAGAGCGCCATTTGTATCATAGAGGGAAGCTGGCTAGCCATTTGAGTTTCAGCAATCGTTAGATGTTGTGAGTTTAATATTCCTATAGACAAGTTTTTATTGCTAAGAGCAAGTTGAGAAAAACTTTCAGGAAAAGTAATCACTGAAGATACCTTTCCTTTTAAAAGAGCATCTCTTGCAGTCTCAGAATCCTTTAGAAGAGTGACCCTAAAAGGGAGACTTTTGGAAATTCCTTTAATGGCTTTTGATGAGACCAATGGGAATGGGCCAATGTCTTCATTAACAATTCCTAGCTCAAAGGACGATAAAATTCGCGCTGGATCTGAGGGCGCTGTAAGATTAAATATTGAAAAAACCAGCATAATTACGGTTGGCACAATAATGGCAGGTTTAAATAATTCGCTTCTACGAAAGTCGGAAAGTGAGGAGGGCATTATATTGAATTTAAAAAAAAGCTAACAATACACAACTGTTCCTACTTAGTCAAACTGATTTTGTTGTCACTAAGTATCATTGCAGCTGCTTTTTCTGCAATCATCATTGTAGGTGCGTTAGTGTTCCCCGAGACTAGCTCTGGCATAATTGAAGCATCAACAACTCTTAAACCCTGAACTCCATGAACTTTGAGGTGTTCATCGACTACACTATTTTTATCATTACCCATCTTGCATGTTCCTACGGGGTGATAAATACTCTGGCTATTATTTTTTGCAGCTTCTAGTAAATCTTCATCAGAAACTATGGAGCCTCCAGGTACAAACTCATCAAGAATATGTTGTTTTAGTGGGCTGGCATTTGCAATTTTTCTGGCAACTTTTATTGAATCAATTGCTATTTTTTGATCACTCGTTGTGGATAGATAATTTGGTACAATTTTAGGAAGATCTTCTGGGTTTTTTGACCTTATAGTGACCTCACCTCTACTCTGAGGTCTAAGATTACAAATAGACATTGTAAATGCAGAAAAAGGATGAACCCCATCTCCCGGCTTATCTGCACTTAATGGCTGCATATGAAATTGTATATTTGGCCTTGATCCATCTAAGGATGTATTAGTAAAAATGTAAACTTGGCTGGCACTGAGAGTTAATGGCCCTGTTCTAAAAAGTGCATATTGTATTCCAATTAAGGCTTTTTTCCACCAGGTATTTAGTTCGTCATTTAAGGTTCTAGTATTTGTTTTAAAAACCATCCTTACTTGTAAATGATCTTGAAGATTTTTCCCAACTGCAGGGTTATTATGAATAACCTTAACCCCAAGTTTTGTTAGATTTTTTTCATCTCCAATTCCTGACAGCTGTAATATTTGAGGCGAGCTAATTGCGCCAGCAGATAAAATTACTTCATGGTTAGCATAGATAGTTTTATCTGGTTGATCATTGCTTTGAATGCAGTCAACACCTATTACCTTTTTATCAGAGAAGACAAGCTTGCTCACTTGAGTATTTGTGATGATTGTTAAATTTTTTCTACTTCTTATTTTTCCATTTAGAAATGACCTGTAGGAGCTTCTTCGAAAGCCCTTAAATGAGGTTTGCTGAAAATAGCCGACACCTTCCTGCTTTTCTCCATTGCAATCAGGATTGTAAGGTATGCCTATTTCTTCAGATGCTTTAATGAATAGATCAGCAATTTTTCTTCTAAGTCTAAGGTTGGACACTTTCAATTCGCCATCAACTCCATGGTATTTATTTTCTCCATTTTCTTGGCATTCGAACTTTTTAAAGTATGGAAGCACATCATCATAGCCCCAACCTTTATTACCTAAATCTTTCCAGTTATCATAGTCATGCCTATCACCACGAATATATAACAATCCATTTAGTGCACTAGAGCCACCAAGAACTTTACCTCGTGGCCAGTCTATTCTTCTATTGTTTAGTCCTTTATCTTTTTCAAGTTTATACATCCAATCAAACTTTGGATTATTCATGGTTTTAAAATAACCAACTGGGACATGAAGCCAAAGATTGTCATCTTTTCGGCCAGCTTCAATTAATAAAACACTATTATTAGGGTTTGCTGAAAGTCTATTGGCTAAGAGGCAGCCTGCCGAACCAGCACCTACAACAATGTAATCATATTTTTCATTCATTGGTAATTACTAGTAAATTATTAAAATTATAAGAAGAATTGAGATGTCATATTGCTGGATAAATTATATAGCTTAATTTACTTCTTTTTTTTTAAAATAAATATAAACATATATATCAATTGATGTATACTCAGATTTGATTAAATGCTTTAGGTGTGTTTTATACTTATTGCTAATCAAAGTAGTTTTTTATTTAGATAAATTAGGAGATTTTATGTTTAAAAATAAAGTTGTACTTTTGACATCTATAGCATTGCTTACTGCAAGTTCAAGCGCTATGGCGGTCAATTTAAAAATTCAATCTGTATTGAACTCGACTGGAAGTGAAGTTGGGTATGTCAGAGATTTTGCTGAAGATGTTGCTGCCTTGACTGATGGTAGGGTAACAATGGAAGTTCTTCCAGGTGGTTCTGTTGTTCCTAATGCTGACCTTATCGATGCTGTAGACGCTGGTCTAATTGATGGTGGATTTGCATGGACTCACTACTGGTCTGGTAAGCACCCTGCAGCAATGCTGTTTGGCTCACCAATCGCTGGAGCTGGCCTTGGTATTGATAATATCGCATGGCTTTCTTGGTTCCACAGTGCGGGTGGTAAAGAGTTATACGATCAACTATGGGACGAGATGGACCTAAATGTTGTTGGTTTGATGCTTCAACCGGTTGGTCCTGAAGCGCTGGGTTGGTTTAAAGAGCCAATTAATAGTATGGATGACTTCCGTAAATTAAGATTCCGTGCACCTCCAGGACTCCCAGGTCAAGTTTATAAAGATATTGGTGTTGCAGCTGTAGCTATGGGTGGTGGTGATATTCTGCCTGCACTTGAGAAAGGCGTAATTGACGCAGCAGAGTGGTGTTGCCCAGAACCAGACAGAGACTTTGGTTTCCAAAAAGTTCTTAAGTATTACTACTTGCAAGGACTGCACCAGAACGTTGTGAATGCAGATATGTATATTAATGGCGATGTGTGGGATAAGATCTCTGATCGTGACCAACATGCTATTCATGTTGCTGCAAGAGCAGCAAGACTTGACTCTATGTCAAATCGTATCTATGCAAACGGTATTGCAATGGCAGACTTGCTAGAGCAAGGTGTTATTCTAATGGATACGCCTGAAGACTACTTCGTAGAGTTTATGGCTGCTGCGCAAGCACAACTTCAAAAGAATGCTGATGAAAATGCATTCTTTGCTGAAGTATGGGCATCACAGAGAGATTTTGCTGAAAAAGCTGTACCTTTCTGGTCAGGAGCTCAGTCTTCTAACGCTAAGTTAGGTTTAGCTTTTACGAAGACTTTAAAGTAAAGATTCATCGTTAGACTTGTAAGCTAAGTTGCCAACAGATTACTGTTGGCAACTTTTTTTTGTAAAAGTAAGACGGCTTAGCTGGCTCAGGTTATCCTTTTTCCTGAGCCAGCAAATGCCTTAATAAACTAGTTCTTATTTTTTAAACTATTTTGTTTTGTTACAATAGTTTAAGATTTTTTATAAAATTATTAGGTACAAATTATGTCGGAAGAGGAAGATATTGGACAATTAGATATTACTGATGAAATGATCGCAGAAGGTAGATCATATAACGGTGTGATGCCTGATGATATGCCAAAATTGATGGCAAAAATAATTCTCAGTATTGATCTCTTCAGTCTCAGAGTTGGTCAGTTAGCATGCTGGCTGACTGTTCCAGTATTCACTGCCATGTTTATTGAGGTTGTGGGAAGACACTTTTTCTCTTCTCCAACAATGTGGGCATACGATATTAGTAGAATGTTTGCAGGAGCTATGTTTATGCTTGGTGCTGGTTACGCACTTTCAAAGGGCATTCATATTAGAGCAGACTTTATGTATCGAAATTGGTCTGTTAAGACCCAAGCAACAATAGACTTAACTTTATATATATTATTTTATTTCCCTGGATTGATTGGCGCTTCATGGGCATGTTACAAATATGCTTATAAGTCTTGGTCGATAATGGAAAGAGGTATGGATACTTCCTGGATGCCTCTTATGTACCCAATCAAGAGTGTTTTATTTATAGGCCTTGTGCTTCTAATAATTCAAGGCGTTTCTGAGACACTTAAGTGCGTGTATGCGGTAAGAAATAGGAGATGGCCATGACTCCAGAAGTGTTAGGCATATTATTAATTTTAACAATGCTATTTGCCATTTTTATTGGCTTCCCAATTTCATTTACTCTAATTTTCCTAGGTGTTTTCTTTGGCTATTTAGGCTTTGGAGACCTTGTTTTTTACCTAATGACCTTCCAGTTTTCTGGAAGTATGCTTGAGCAGACTCTTGCGGCAATCCCACTATTTACTTTTATGGGAATTCTCATGGAGAAAGCCAACTTGATGGAAAGATTATTTTCATCAGTTCAGATGGCTCTCGCTAGAACCAAAGGCTCTTTATTTGTGGCCGTTCTTTTTGTGTCAGTCATTTTTGGAGCTGCAACAGGAATTGTAGGTGCATCGGTTACAATTTTAGGAATTATGTCAGCTAAGACAATGAACAGAGCTGGCTATGATGTTCAGTTAGCTGCAGGCACAATTACTGCTGGCGGTACTCTAGGTATATTGATACCGCCAAGCATTATGTTAGTTGTTATGGGTCCTATTTTAAATGTTCCGGTAACTGATTTGTTTGCTGCTGCTATTATGCCTGGCCTAATGTTGGCAGCTTTATATACAGGCTATACGCTTATTAGATGCCACTTAAATCCATCACTGGGCCCAGTTGTTCCTGAAGATTTGATTCCTGATTCTATGAGAGAGGTGTGGATTGAGTTTTTTAAAGGCCTTGTCCCGCCTGTTCTGCTAGTAGGATCATCACTTGGAAGTATATTAGGTGGTCTTGCAACGCCTACAGAAGGAGCTGCAATGGGTGCAGTGGGCTCAATATTTTTAACACTTGCGTATGGAAAATTAAATTTTAAAGTTTTTCAAGAGGCTTTACTAAAGACTCTTGAAATTACTACGTTAATTATGATTTTAGTTTGTGCTTCAAACTTTTTTGGCTCAGTTTTTTCTAGATTAGGAACGCCAACGATGATTACTGAAGCGTTGATGGTGCTTGATCTTCCACCAACAGTTATATTGTTGATAGTTATGGCCTTAATCTTTTTATTAGCCTGGCCATTAGAGTGGGTGCCAATTGTACTAATCATTATTCCAATCGTTTTACCTCTAATTGAGCAATTAGGATTTAACTTAACTTGGTTTGGAATTCTTGTTGCTGTTAATCTGCAAACTGCTTGGCTTTCGCCGCCTGTTGCATTATCTGCCTACTTTCTCAAGGGCGTAGCCCCAGAATGGGATCTAGCAGACATCTATAAAGGTATGATGCAATTTATGGCTATTCAAGTTGTTGGATTAGCATTAATTATTATATTCCCACAAATTGTTCTATGGCTGCCAACATACCTTTATGGGTAATTAGAGCTCTATAGAATTGTATGCACCTAAAATTTTGATACATAAAATATCTATGTATTGCGGACTTCCTTCTTCTTAGAACGTGTCGCCGAAAGTGCTGTTTTGCGTATTGACGTAGTCGATATCTCTCGTATGAACGAATGATGTTCTTAGCTCAATAGTCTCGTTATGGTAAGTTTGACCGATACGCTCTATCCGAAGAATAGGCGAATCCACCTTAACATTGAGAAGAGAAGATATTGTTTTATCTGCAGAAATTGCTTTTACCTTCTCTGAGCAGTTTGTTATAAATATGTTGAACTTATTTTGGTATAGGTTGTATATTGTATTACTTCGGCTTGTAAAAATCTCTTCAGTTAGCATTGGAAATTTAGCTTGAGAGATGACAATTCTATCAATGATATAAATTTTTTTGTTAATACCTAGCTTATTAAATATTTGATAAACATTACTCCCAGGAGCGATGTTTAATGTTTCTGCTTCATATTTAGTGGCTTTTTTTGTCTCAAAAGAAATGAATTCTACATCTGGGTATGATACCTCTCCAGTTCCGTTTAATGCAAAATGAAAATACGCAAAATGGAAAGTACTTTTATCGTGCTGAAAGACAAAAGTTCCTAAACCTTGTTTACGAATAAGAAAACCTTCTTTTTCTAAGGCACCTACTGCCTTTCGAACTGTTCCAATTGAGACATTGAAGAGTTCAACAAGGGTTTTTTCATTAGGAATTAATTGACCTGGCCTAAGCTCATCACGATATAGACAATTAAATAGCTCATTCCTAATTTGAAGCCACATAGGGGTTTTGCTGTCTTTGTCTATATTGAATGTAAGGTCAGTAATACTCATAGGCTATTTAGTTAAATTGTTTAAAAATGAGGTTTGAGGATGACCTTTGATGAGGCCATTGTACCATTATGAAGGCTCTTGAAAGCTAAATCAGTTTCAGAGAGTGGCATCTCCTCTATCCACGATAAATCTCCAAAATCACCCTTTTCAATTGACTTTAAGGCCGATTTAAAGTCTTCCATATTGTATGTATAACAACCAACCAGCTTTACTTCTTGCAGAGTAATTTTTCGGATATCAATATTACTACTCCAGCTAAGAAGTCCTACATTAACTACAGTTCCACCTGCTTTAACGGATGCAATCGAAAGAGCGTTTGTTTTCTCACTTCCAACGCAGTCAATTACAACATCAAATGCACTGTCTTGGACTGACTCTACTAATGGGTTTGCGGCAATGACGCCAACATGCTCTTTAACACAAGGATGCCTAGCAATATTTGTTTCAAGCACCTTCATTTTAACGCCATGAGATTTAAGTAAAAGAGCAGTTAAAAGTCCAATAGCGCCGGCGCCAATAACCAGAACATTGCAATCGCTTATAGGCTTGAATGAATTTTCTATGGCAAGATTGACCGCATGAACAACTGTTGCTGCAGGCTCTGTTAAGGCTACATGATTTGAATTCATAGAATTAGGGGCGTGAACAAGGCATTGATTTGGTATGGTCATATATTGAGCAAAAGCACCCTGCCTGCTCATTCCAATCATATCCCTATCACTACATAGGTTGTCTCTGCCTTGAAGGCAATACTCGCATTTCCCGCACGTAATTAAAGGATTTCCTGTTACTTTTTGACCTTTATGGATGCCTTCAACAATTTCTCCACAAAATTCATGGCCTAGTATTAACCCAGGATTTCTTCTTGGGTCTTTCCCATGATAGGCGTGCATATCAGATCCGCAAATCCCAACTGACTCAATACGCAGCAATACATCATCGTCACGATCAATTTGTGTGGGCTTGTAGTCGGTGTAAAAAGTCATTTCGTTCGGCGCTGTATAAACTACCGCTTCCATTTTATTGATCATGATGCTGAAAACCCTCCATCTAAAAATATTGTTTGACCAGTGACATATGAGTTTGCATCACTGCATAAGAAAACACTAATACCAAAAATGTCCTTTTCTTCTCCATTGCGAGCCATCATTGTTTTAGCCGCTAAATTTTTTAACTTGTCAGGGTCTTGGAATAATGATTCAGTTAGATTTGTTCTAAAAAATCCTGGAGCAATTGCATTGACTAATACCCCATTTTTTGAATAAGCCTGAGCTAAAGCTCGAGTAAGCTGCATGATGCCACCTTTACTTGCACCATACGGGATACTGTTATCAAAGGCCCTAAGAGATTGAAGAGAAGCGATATTTATAATTCGTCCCCAGTTATTTTTGGCCATTGATTCAGCAACGAGTTGGCTTAAGTGGAAAGGAGCAGTTAAATTAATGTCGATCGTTTTCTGCCACTCTTCGAGCGTCAACTCTTCAGCTGATGTTCTAAGATTTATCCCAGCAGCGTTTACTAAAATATCTATTCTTCCAGACTTTTTAGAGACCTCAGAAACCATATTTTCAAGGTCAACAGTTGATGTTACGTCGGCTTGGATGAATGCCCCTTTAGAGCCTTGATTGTTTATTTCTTGAAGGGTCTCGTCTGCATTGCTGCGACTACTTGCAATCCAAACAAATGCGCCTGCACGGGCAAGCGCAAGCGCCATCATTCTTCCCACTCCACTTGTACCACCCGTTATTAGTGCTACTTTATTTTCCAGTGAGAAATCTGATAAGTTCATTAGGCTATTCTAATACAGGTGCGCCCAGGTCAAACGTTTCATCAGGAAAGTATTTACTAAGCCTGACGTCTGACGCCCTTGCATGACCTTCCATGCCCTCTAGTCTTGAAATTCTAGAAGATGCCTGTGCAATTTGACGAGT
>CAJQTP010000004.1 GCA_905620445.1 uncultured Candidatus Thioglobus sp. | reverse complement strand
AAACACCAACCAGTGGATAAGAATGCCTTTTTCCGATTTGCTTCATTTCACCAAGACTTCCATTAAAGCCTTCACTCGCTTGCGAGCAAAACTTTTTTTCATCCATATTTAGCATTTCATCAGCCTCATCCGTTGGCACCGTAAGAACCACAGATGATATATTGCCATTTAGCGGCAAGAGTGCAAGAGTGTGGCCATAATTAAAGCACTCAAGAGCAGTTTGATTATGAGATTTTTCATGAGACACTCTAGTAATTATCATTACTTTAGAAAAATCTTTCATGGTTGATGGTATGCCCATTTTTCTACGTATTTCTGAAAAACGACTATCTGCAGCTACAATTAGTTTTGAATTAATAACCTCTCCATTCGAAAGAGTAATTTCAGCATTAGAAGGGCTTGTAGCAAGAGAATCAACAGACAAATCATTGATAATAGTTATATTATCTGAGATTGATACTTTTTGATATAAAGCAAGCCTAATTAAATTATTTGGAACAAGATACCCAAGTGCACCTATTGAGGTTCTATTTGCTTCAAAATTTAATAATGATTCTGAGTCACCATCAAAAACCTTTGCCTCTTTGAGCGGACTTACTTTAGCTTGATCAATTAAATCCCAAACACCGAGTTTTTGAAGTATCTTTAGCGAGTTATGAGTTAAAGCAGTTTCCCTTCCATCTGGCTTGGGATCTGAAATCGAGATATGAGAAGATTTTTCAACTACAAGAACCTTTTGACTCTGGTTGGCCAATGAGCAAGCAAAACTAAGCCCTGCTGGGCCAGCACCAACAATTATCACGTCATAGTTATTATCTTTCATACAATCTAGTGTGCAAACTAAGAAGCTTATTCGCTTCTTGCTTTTGACTCTTCAATTTTTTTAATCCAATATGCACTTTTTTCAAGATCCTTCTCAGTTCCAATTCCTTCTTGATACATCTGGGCAACTTTAATTTGAGAGTCTATATTATCTCTCCTTGCTGCAATGATATAGTATTCATAAGCTTTTTTAAAATCTTGTGAAACCCCTTCTCCTGCCTCATACATTTGAGCCAAATTATGCTGGGCATCGAGATATCCCTGATCTGCAGATAAACTAATCCAGTTAAATGCCTTATTAAAGTCGATATCAATTCCAGCCCCCAGATAGTAAATAGCTCCTAAAGTATATTGTGCTTTGGGGTGAGATTTATTTGCAGCATCTTGGATATATTTAAAACCTTTTGCGTCATTTTGATTAACACCCACACCAGCAATATACATAATTCCAACGGCAGTCATAGCATCCAAGTCACCTGTTTTAGCGCCTAATTCAAAAGCCTTTAGTGCCTTCTCATAATCTTTTTGTTCTACCAATTCAATTCCCCTTTCATACAAACCCTCTTCTGCATTGACTTGAGGTAATAATAAAAAAGACAAGGATATTAGCAATAAAATCTTAGTAAGGGAAATATTAAATAAATTGGATATATTAATCATTTTTGAATTTAGATAATCTTGTTTTAAAATATTACAATTATTTTACAGTTTTTTTATATTTTAAGCATCGCCTCTTGGAACAAACTCTAAAACAGTTGCATTAATACAATACCTAGGCAAACCATCAGGACCATCATCAAATACATGACCTAAATGAATATCTGAACTCATAGATCTAATTTCAGTGCGCGACATCCCATAACTAAGATCAATTACTTCATAAACCTCATTACGAACTGGCCTCGTGAAAGATAGCCAACCTGACTTGGAATCAAATCGATCTGCGGTATCAAAAAGTGGCCTTCCAGATAACTTGTCAATAAAAACTCCATCGGGGGTATTTTTAAAAACTTCATATTGCTCGCAAAACCTTCTATCAGTGCCTTCATTAAATGCAACATTAAAAGCCTCAGAATCTTTACCTAGCTTAAATTCACCTAAAGCTTTATAAAAATCATCGGCAGACATCAGTCCTTGATGTGCCCATACCTCCTTACCATCCTCTATAAGAAAAATAGTAGGCGTTGCCCAAGTCTCTGTAATTAGTTCAAATCCCCTCAATGAAGATGCTGGAGCTGATCTTAATGGAATTGTTCCTTTGTATTTTGACGTTACTAGTTTTTCAAACTCAAGGCAAAATAAGCAGGTACCCTCAACTTCTGGACCAATAACGATAATTTCTTTTCCACCGAGTGGGACTATATCTTCAACAAATGATTCTTTTGGGGCTTGCTCAATAAAAGTAACACCAGTAGAATGGTCAGGGCAGTATCCATTAGGATTTTTCAGTAAATAATTTTGATGGTAATCTTCAGCTGGCCAAAATTTTTCTAAAGCCGCCATTTCAGTCATAATTTCCCCATAACCTTTTTCTGTTAAGAGTTTTTGGTATAGTTGGCCGGTTCGGTTTGCAACTTCTTTTTGCTCATCAGTAGTCCAGTAAATTGCGGAGCGATAGTTATTTCCAACATCATTACCTTGTCTGTTTAATTGGGTTGGATCGTGAATCTCCCAAAAATTTTTCAGTAGTTTTTCAGTAGAAACTTTATCAGAATCATAAATAACTTTAACTGTTTCTGTATGGTTAATTAAAGTGTTTTTATTAGATGATTTTTCTTCATCAGATAGTCCAATATTTTTTAAAATAGAGAGAAAACTTTCGCCTTGAATCCTTCTATTATTAAGAACGTCTTGATAGGTAGGATTCTCATAATTCCCACCAGAGTATCCAGAAATAACGTCAACAACACCATCAATGTTTTCAAAGTTTTTTTCAACACCCCAAAAACAACCTGCAGCAAAAAAAATTTCTAGAATCACAAGCACTACCTTTATTTAAATAAATCTTTTGCAAATTCTACACTTGGTAGATGAATATAAGGTGTTTAATATGTGAAGAATATAGAGCCTTATTAAGAGGGAATAATTTTGAAAATTACAACAAAGTTGAGCGGAAGAACAAGTCTCTATGAATAAATATAGCAGCTATATTTAAGACCATTACTTTCAATAAAATTAATTGGCGACTTTTAGGTAACCTTTAATATAACTAGATGAAATAGTGATTTTATTTGATATTGAGCTTTTTGAATCAAAGTTGATTGAAAAGCCTTTTTCCATATTTTCTCTTAAAAAATCATCACTTAAATCTAACTCCATTATTTCATTATAGTCGCACTCAAAAGAAGAGCAGCCAGTAGCCTTCAATGAAATTAAAGCAATATCAAGCAGGCTTTCTTCGTCACAGCCCTCCCATCTATAACAATAACTAGCTGAAGAGTAGTTTCTTCTTTCATCCGAAGTGTATGTAATTGAGAAATTAATCTTATGCTGAATTGAGCCATTATTATCTTTAACGCCTAGTAGATAATAATCTAAATTTTCAGCTTTACCAAGCAAATTTCTTGACTTAGTATCAGAAATTTTTGGCCCCACAAATTTTAGATTATTGTCTGAAACTTTAACCATTTCAGCATATTTGAAAGCATTCTCTATATCTATTTGGTTGTTTTCAACATCCAGTATTCTTTTGTTTAGCTTTTTGACTACTTCCGCAGCAATGTTTGAATCTGCTATCTTGCGAGCCTCAACTAGATTTTGATCATGGGTCAGACCTAGAGCAAGGATCTTTTCTGTTTGAAGCTCAGAAGGGCTTGATGTAGAGAGCTCGAGTAAAGAAAGATTAATTGAAGGAACTTTAATTGAAGAACAGCCAATTAAACCAAAAGATAATAATAAGATTAGGAGTATTTTTTTCATGTTTGTATTATATTTAAATTAAACCTAAAAAATAAATTCTTTTCATATATAAACTACTTAAGGTTGGTAGTCACGGTCAGATTTGAACTAACGACTTCCACCATATCATGCTAGCAGATTAACCACATTTACAAGCATTATAGTCAACCCTGTCATTTTTCTGTCATTTATTTAACTAAATTCATTTATTCACTCAACTAGTTAATATAGATTTTACTTTGAAGTTTAAAAAGTTCATAATGTATGTATGAAAACAATACTATTAGCTTTATTTTTATCTTTTAGTTTCATAGTCTCAAGCTATGCAGATAGTGATAATTGTATAGCTGCATATGAAAATAAAGATTATCAAACTGCGGCGATTGAATGTATAAATCCAGCAAATTTAGGTGAAATATATCCACAAAATATTTTAGGGTGGTTGTATCTTTATGGCCCAGAAGATATTAAAGATTATTCAAAAGCCTTAACTTGGCTAAGTAAATCTTCTGATCAAGGAGTTGTCTGGGCTAAAGGACAATTAGGTTTAATGTATCAAAATGGATATGGAGTTTCAAAAGACTATAACAAAGCTTTTACATTTTTAACTGATGCTGGAGAAGAATGGGAAGAATCTTTGGAGGAATTAAAATTACTCATTCAAGAAGAAAGTGATAATAATGAAATTTTTCAGGCTATAGATAAGATTAAAAATACAAAAACAACACCTGCCAACCGAATAGGAAAGTGGTATGCTTCTGACAGCGAATTAGAATCTATAACTTGTAATGGCAATGACACTTCAGAACTTATTGTTTTACATGATCAGATTTTAATCAGGAGTTATTCAGATGATTATTCTCTAATAGATAGTAATTCTGAGAGCACTTATTACAATTTTATTGATAATAATCCTTTATTTTTTCCAGAAAATATTATTTACTTTTCAGATACTAGTCCAGAAATTAAAGATTTTTACTTCGAAAAAGCAATGTTTCCAGAGCTTGATTCAAATCTTAACTATTCTCAAGCTAAACTCTATAAGTGTTTAAATTTAAACGAACAACTTGATTATATTTTGCTTGAAAGTGATGCCATTGAATTTGACAAACTAGTCTTTTCTGCAAAAAAAGAATGTCAAAATAAAAAGCCAATTGACTGTTTGCGTAAATTTATAAATTTTGCTGATGTATCAAAGAATAATGAGCTATCTCGGGCAGAATTAACAAGGTTTTCTAAATTTCTAGTTAAGTGGTTAACATTAAAAAATGAACTTAATCTAACAGAAAGAATGGGGTCTTCAGCTGCGACAATGGTTATTGCACCTGCTTTAGCTGAATTTATTCTACTCAATTATGATTATGATAATGATGAGCATATAGATATTAAAGAGATGACATTTGATTTAGTAAATATTAGTGGAAGTTCAGAGCTAAATAATAAAATAATCAGAAAGTATATAGAGGCCTTGGATTTAGCCTCTGAATCAAAGATTAACGCATCAAGAATGCTTGACGATTTATTTTAGAAAGAATTGGTAGTCACGGTCAGATTTGAACTGACGACTTCCACCATGTCATGGTGGCACTCTAACCAACTGAGTTACGCGACTAAAAAAGTGGAATTATACTGCTTCGAAAGCAGAACGAATAATTTTTTGAATGTTTGTTGCAGCTTCATAGCGATTTTCTGCATTTTTAATTGGCCTACCCACTACAATATAATCAGAGCCACTCTTAAAAGCAGTTGCAACATCGACTACTCTCTTCTGATCATCGTCATTAGCTACTGGGCGAATGCCTGGAGTCACTGCAATAAGTTTATTATCAACATATTCACGAATATATGGAACCTCCAAACCAGAGGAAACAATGCCATCACATCCTGCCTCAAAAGCTCTTTTAGCTCTAGAAATAACTAAATCCTTAACATTACAATCAAAACCAAGATCATCTAGGTCACCCCTATCTAGGCTTGTTAAAGCAGTAACAGCAAGAATCTTTAAATTATTTTTATTCTCAGCTGCTTTTTCCATTAGGGCTTGATTACCATGGATAGTTGCAAAAGTAGCACCATAATCACTTAGCCTGGCAATTGTCCTGCCAACTGTCTCAGGAACATCAAAAAATTTCAAATCAACGAATACTTTTTTATCTTTTGCTATTAACCAATCTAACAACTCAAAGTATTGCCCTGTCATTAACAATTCCATGCCAATTTTGTAAAAGTTAACACTATCATCAAGCTCTGTGACAATTTTTTTGGCTTCTGAGACTTCGGGGACATCCAAAGCAAAAATTAAACGATCTTCAATCCTAATATCTTTCATAAAACCTCAATTATTTTCAAAACAGTCAGTAAAAAATGGATAAAACCAAATTATATTATATAGTTAAGGCTAATAATTAGACTGACGAAATATATTTTTTAACAAGATTGAATACTACTTGGGCTCCGCGCTCATTCAAATGAATCTGGTCAAATAAAATCCATTGTCCTTTTGACTTAGCCACATCATTCCATGATTTTTTAAAAATATAATGATGAAACATTCCTCCATATATTCTTTTAATAATTGGGAGTACTTTTGGATCATAATCTTTTCTGAATGGATAGGTTCTTGAAGACAAGTCATCCCATAAAAAACTTGAGACTGGAATAAGTGAAATATTTTTATTACTTGCTGTTAGCTCTATAAAGTCATTAAACATTTTGACGTGTTGATTAACTGCAGAATCTGGGTTTTCGCCTACAGGAGGAATCGTACATAAAGCAATTTTAGGTATATCACTAAGGCTATCTAGAAGCTCTGGCAATAATCTTTGATAGCTTTCAAATGTTGGGACTTCAGGTAAATTGTTATTGTGCTTATAACGTTCACCTGAATGTTTATTGAAAGAAGCCATTGCATCATTCGATCCAATCATCAAGATAACAATATCAGGCTTGCAAGATAGAATCGGCTCTATCCTCTGCTGAACCTGCCAAACTACATCGCCATTTATTCCTTCATTAAGAAAAGTATCTTCAGGATATTCATCACGAAGACTTTCAACCCAGCAATCACCAATATTGCCATGTGTTAGTGAATCACCAATACAAGCTATAATGCGATTTTTATTTGAAGAAGGGCTCTGTAAAAATTCTATTGCACTGCCTTTAGGAGGCTTACTGATTATTAAAGAAACATAAAAAAAAGCAATCGCAATAATTACAACTAGAGCCAACAAGGTGAAGACAAAAACCATAAACAAACTAACGCTCGCTATTTAGTTCTTAATTACCAAGTCCTTCAATTGTTACTTCAACTTTAATAACATCTTTAGAAGGCCTTCTGTTGCTTTTAAACGAAACATCACGGCCATCGTAATCAACAGTAACCAAATAATGGCTTAATCTTTTTTCGATCACCTGTCTAACCTTTGTTTCGCAGACTTCTTGGCTAATAATTTTTTTACCCGTTGTATTGGCTTTCTTTTCAGCATCATTTGCAATAGACGCACCCATAAGAGCTCCAAACAGAGTCATAGCATCATTACCATCGCCTTTACCAAGTTTATTACCTATAGCGCCACCAATAACAGCACCAAATAATTCATTAGTCGCACTTCCATCTCCACTATTTTGAACAGTTTCTTGGATATAACATTCTTGATAAGGCTCATCCACTCTATACTGCTTATAGACCTTCTCAACAGATGTAACAGTAGCAGAATCTACAAAACTACCAGCGAAAGATAGCTGAGATGTAAGTAAAAATAAAGAAATGAGTGAACTTTTTAAGATAGCTCGCATAAGTATGCTCCAATAATATTTAACCCCTATAATGTAAATTATATACTTTTTTAGTAATTCATCTTTGAAAATCTCTAACAATACCTTATATTATATTCATGACCCAATGTGCTCTTGGTGCTGGGCATTTCGACCAACATGGCATAAAGTTTTGAAGGCGTTGCCAAGCAATATAAATGTAAGCTATTTGTTAGGTGGGCTTGCGCCAGATAGTGACACTCCGATGCCTTTAGAGACTCGTAAGTATGTCCAAGAAAATTGGAAGAAAATTCAAGAAGTGGTTCCAGGTATAAAATTTAATTATGATTTCTGGTCTTTAAATATACCTCGGCGATCAACATATCCTGCCTGCAGGGCTGTGATTTCCGCCAGAATGCAGCACTCAAAATTTGAAGTGTTAATGACTGAAGGCATTCAAAATGCATATTATTTGAATGCTCAAAATCCTTCCAATAAAGATACTTTGATTGAAATTGCTTTAGAAATTGGACTTAATAGAGAAGTATTTATTACAGACCTTGAGTCAGAGATAGTTAATAAAACCCTTCTTAATGAGATGAAGGAGATTAAAACACTTCCAGTCAATGGTTTTCCGTCATTAGTATTAGTTAAAGAAAGAGCCCTTAAAAGGATAGAAGTTGACTACTTGGAAGATAAATATATTATTAATCAAATAATAGCTTGAATAAATACTCATAAGTGGCAATAATATACCCCTTGCCTTGGTAGCTCAGCTGGATAGAGCGCTCGCCTCCTAAGCGAGGGGTCTCAAGTTCGAATCTTGACCAGGGCACCAAACTTAAAGAGCTCTTACTGTCAAAATCCCCTCGACTTGCTTTATATTCTCAATAGCAATATCGGAAATTTCATTTTCAAGATCAATCAGTGTGTAGGCAAAATCTCCTCTAGACTTGTTAATCATATCAAGAATATTAGCCTCTTCCTCAGCTATGGCTTTTGTTATTTGACGAACCATATTCGGAATATTTCTATGGGTAATAGCTAATCGCTCTTTTCCATCTTTGGGCATCCTTGCATCAGGAAAGTTTACAGAATTAACAATATTTCCATTTTCAAGATAATCTTTAATTTGCTTAGCTATCATGACTGCGCAATTATCTTCTGCCTCAGATGTAGAAGCCCCAAGATGAGGAAGTGCAATAACTCTGTCATGATTTTTTTTATCATTAATTGGAAAATCAGTGACGTAATACTTCACTTTTCCAGAATCAAGCGCTTTCATTAATGCCTCTTCATCAACAATTCCATCTCTTGACAAGTTAATTACTACAGATCCTTTGGGTAATAAAGCAATGCGTTTGGTATTTAATAAGTTTTTAGTAGCGTCAACTAGTGGAACATGGAATGAAACAAAGTCACTCTTTGAAAATAACTCTTCTATAGTAAGCGCCTCTTCAACTTCAGCTGATATTTTCCAAGCATTCTTCTTAGTAATTGATGGATCAAAACCAATAACATCCATACCAAGCGTATAAGCTGCATTTGCAATTTCAACACCAATAGCACCAAGACCTACAATTCCTAATGTCTTTCCTGGCAATTCTGAGCCAGAATATTGTTTTTTACCATCCTCAACAGTTGCCTTAAGGTTATCAAGAGGAAGGTTGTTAACATAATCCCATGCCTGACAAATATTTCGACTTGCAAGCAGCATTGACGAGATAACAAGCTCCTTAACTGCATTAGCATTTGCTCCAGGTGTATTAAAAACAACAACCCCTTTATCGCTCATTTTTTCAAGTGGAATATTGTTCACACCTGCTCCAGCTCGGCCAACAGCTTTCAGGTTTTCACCAATCTCTAATTCATGCATCTTCGCACTTCGCACTAAAATGGCATCTGGATCATTATCTTTTTTTGAAACATCATAAATATCTTTAGGAAACTTATCTAAACCCAAAGGTGAAATATTATT
>CAJQTP010000003.1 GCA_905620445.1 uncultured Candidatus Thioglobus sp. | reverse complement strand
ATGCTACTATCAATTCGAACTTCGCCAATGGGCTTTATTCTTTCTAGTAAAACATTATCAATCATAGTTTCGCTTTTAGATGACTCGGCGCTTGATGAGTTGAGGGCTTTGTAGCCAATAAAAAACATGGCAAGCACCCAAACGATAATCATTAGTTTTGTAGAACCTTTAGAACCCTTACTCATTGCATCTTTCCTTAGATTATATTAAATTCCGGAATATTATACATTTGGTTATAATAACTTGCAGTTTAATGCAACAAAAATATGCTTAAAAAAACCCTATCACGAAGTTTCAACGTTCTAAAGATTAGTACTTGGATAGCTACGTTTATTGCATTTACTTTATTGGCAGTTGTTGCTTTTTTTATATTGTTTCCTCAAACTATTAAAGGATCAATTGAAGATCGACTATCCCAAGTGAGTGGTTTAGACGTTAGTATCGAAAAGGTTTCTCTAGAGTTTCAGGATAATGAGCTTTTATTGGCAGTCAGAAATGTTGAAATTAGCGCGGAAGGTTTAGATCCGATTGCTTCAATAGATGTTTTGAGGTGGGATGCTAATTTAATAGCGCTATACAAGGGAATTGAGATACCTGGCCATATAGATATGAATGAATTATTAATCGACACCTCTTCGATTGATGAGTATGTTGCGATTATAAATACAGACTCAGTTCTTTCTAGTCTAGGGTTGTCTGGTCTTTTGGCGCTTAAATCCCTCTCTATAAATAGAACGAAATTAATTGGAGATCAGCAGGTTGAGCTCGCGCCTATTGAAATAACAAGAAACAAGCAAAAGGTTAGTTTGTTAATGAGAGATCAGTCTATTTTTAGCAATTCCCAAGTTCCTAAGCTTGGCAGTGCAGTCAACATAAGTAGCGTTATTGATGTAGCGAGGGCAAGGGAGGACAAAATTGCAGTTATACCTTTTTCACTAAAAAATGAGGACTTTAGCCTCTCAGCTCAGCTTAAAATTTTTACTCAGCAAGATAAAGTTTATCTTGAGTTTGAGAGTTATATAGATCAGATTGAGGTTTCAAAAATTAATCAAAATATACCTGATATTCTAGCTAATACTGATGGGGCAAGGTGGATAAACGATGTCTTAACTGAAGGAGTTTTGACAGATATTATGCTGACAACACGCTTTAATATGTCAGGCGATCTTGAGTCGCCAAATACAAAATTTTCTGCAAACCTTAAAGGTGCCAAAATAAATGTTAGTTCTAAATGGCCAGTTATCAGAGGATTAGACGCAAAAGTTACTTTTTCAAATGATTATTTAAAGATAGTTGGAAATAAAGCAAGCATAGAGGGTATTGATTTAAGTTACTTGAGTATCACTACAAGGGATTTTAATCAGCCTGATGCTTCTTTATCAATAAACGGAAGATTTAGCTCACAAAGCAAGAAAATTGCGAAATTTATAACACAGTCCTCAGTGCCTTTAAAAATTAAAAGTTATTTTGATGAGTTTGACCTTAACGGCAAGCTATGGGGCAATGTTGATTTAGTGGTGCCACTCCAAAAGACTAGTGGCCAAAAAACTAAAATTGCTTTTGATATGTATGCAACCGAAAATTCATTAACCCTTCTATCTGGAAAACTAAAAATTGATGAATTCAGCTCACAATTTTCTTATAGTGATGGATTGATAAGAACCAAAGGCAAGGGACTTATTGGTGGTGAGCTTTTTCAGTTATCACTAAACCCTAAAGAGTGGGTAGATGATCAAGAAAATAACTTTAGAGTTAAATTAAGCCACTTGGCAAGTGTTACTGATGTCTATGTAACTAAAAATTTATCTAACCAATGGCTGAGCGTAGTTGATTCAGATAGCTTGCAAGCTAATCTAAACTTAACGATTGATGAAAATAATCATTATTCTGTTCAATTAAAAGACTTGAATGTTGAAAATTTTGAGAATGTAGATGCGTGGAGGCTAACACCAAATATGTTCCCTAGTTTTCATTTATCCTCCAAGAATGCAAAGGTTAATGGCAAGATCATCCCAAATCTTGAGGCAGATTTAGTCAGCAATGAAAATGTGATGGAAATTAAGAATCTTATTTTTGAAAATATAGGTTTAAGTAATGAAGATTTAATTTTTAATGGAAATTGGCTTAATGGAAAAACTTTACTTAGGGCCAAAGCATCGAATGATAACTTATCAAACTTTTTAACTAAATTTGGAGTTGATGAGCCCGTGATTGGAGGAGGTTTTAATGTCGATTTGAGACTATATTGTGACTGTCAACCATGGCAGATCTCTACTCAAAAAGTCAGTGGCTTTATGAAGGCAGATGTCGAAAAAGGCGTCTTTACTAATCAAGACCCCAATCTTTTTAAGCTGCTTTCGTATATTAACTTAGAGTCTATAGCAAACAGATTGAGACTCTCAAGGGATGAGCTGAGAGAGCAAGGCTATGTATATGATCAAATAAACGCTAAGTTAATATTTAATGATGGCGTGGCTAAAGTGGATTACTTTCTAGTTGAAAGTGAAGAGAGCGATATCGAGTTGACTGGTTCTGTTGACCTAATAAAAAGAGACTATAATTTAGCAGCTAATGTGCAGCCTTCAATCGCTGACACGATTCCACTTGCTACCTATTTAGCTGGGGGAGGTTTTGCTGGGCTAGGGGTTTGGGCAGCAGATAAGGTGCTTTTTGGCGGAAAGGTTTTTGGCGGACTATTTGACAATGTTGTTGAAATAACATTTATGATTTCTGGACCATGGTCTGAACCAATTATTGAAAAACTAGATGGAGTTAAGGTTTTATGATTAATCAATTACTCAGTGAACACAAGATTAATGAGAATGAAGTGTTTAATTTACTTGGCTCATTATCTGAGACTGGCTCAGAATATTCGGATTTATATTTTCAGCATTCGGTTGCAGAGTCATGGGTCCTTGATGAAGGAATAGTCAAAGACGGCTCTTATAATATTAGTCATGGCGTTGGTGCAAGGTGCGTTTCAGGGGATAAAACTGGCTTTTCATATTCAGATGACCTTAATATCAAGGCTATTCAAGGGGCTGTAGATTTTGCAAAAGGCATATCAAATACTAAACCTCATAAAGCCCCGGAGATTTTAAAGACTATTGATTACCCTTCTAAATATGCTGCGTTAAGTCCACTTGATAGTCTGACTTCAAAACAAAAAGTTGATTTACTTAGAGAAATCAATTCAATTGCAAGAAAAGAGCCTAAAGTTGTTCAGGTTAGTGCTTCTTTATCTGGGGCCTATACCGAGGTATTAATTGCTTCAACAGATGGGGTATATCAAATAGATTGCCGGCCAATGGTAAGAGTTAGTGTTACTGTTATTGTGGAGCATAATGGAAGAATAGAGCAGGCCTCAAGCGGCGGCGGTGGACGCTATGATTATGGCTACTTTGCTAGTAATTCACTTGCTGAAACATACACTAAAGAAGCACTTCGTTTGGCTTTTGTCGCGCTTGAGTCTAAGGATGCGCCAGCTGGGAAAATGCCCGTTATTTTGGGTTCTGGGTGGCCAGGCGTTTTATTACATGAGGCTATTGGGCATGGCCTAGAAGGTGACTTTAATCGAAAGGGGAGCTCTGTTTTTAGCGGAAAGATTGGTGAAAAAATAGCGAGTGAAAAATGTACTATTGTCGACAATGGAACAATTGCTAATCGTCGTGGCAACCTTACAATTGATGATGAGGGTACTCCAACCCAAGAAACGACGTTGATAGAGAATGGAATATTAAAGGGCTACATGATGGACAAGATGAATGGCCGCCTTATGAATAAGCCTAGTACGGGAAACGGTAGGAGGGAGTCTTATGCCCATATTCCTATGCCAAGAATGACTAATACATATATGCTCAACGGAGAGGATCATTTTGAAGACATGGTTTCCTCAGTTGAGGATGGAATTTATGCGAAAAATTTTGATGGTGGACAGGTGGACATCACTTCAGGAAAATTTGTCTTTTCAGCAAATGAAGCCTATTTAATAAAAAATGGAAAAATTACCACGCCAATAAAAGGGGCCACCCTTATTGGGGCTGGAGATGAAGTTCTTCATCAGATTTCAATGGTTGGCGATGACTTAAAGCTTGATCCAGGCGTTGGAGTTTGCGGAAAAGATGGTCAAAGCGTTCCCGTTGGTGTTGGGCAACCCAGTTTAAAAGTTGACATGCTAACCGTTGGCGGAACGCAGTTATAGTTCGCTGTCTTTTTGCAATATTTGAAGGTCAATAACTAGCTGTTTTGCAATAATCTTGTTATAATATCTCGTTGTTTAGTTTAGGATAAACAATGCTCGAAAATTATTTACCAATTATCGTATTTATATTCCTTGGAATTGCCTTTGGAGTAGGCCTTACATTAGTTGGCTATCTTCTCGGTCCAAGCAATCCTGGTGAAGAAAAAAATTCACAATTTGAGTGTGGTTTTCCTGCATTTGATGACTCGCGGATGCACTTTAATATCCGCTACTATCTTGTTGCTATTTTGTTTGTTCTTTTTGATTTAGAGGTTGCATTTTTCATTCCTTGGGCGGTTGTGCAGGCAAAACTAGGATGGTTTGGTTTTGTGGCTATGTCTATTTTCTTACTGCTACTCGTGGTGGGTTTTATATTTGAATGGAAGAAAGGTGCATTAGAGTGGGAATAATGAGGATTAAATATGGCTATTGAAGGGTTAATGAAAGAAGGCTTTGTTACCACGTCTCTTGATAAAGTTATTAACTGGGCGCGAACAGGCTCTCTATGGCCTATGACTTTTGGTCTTGCGTGCTGCGCTGTTGAAATGATGGAGGCAGGCTCGGCTCGTTATGACCTTGACCGTTTTGGGATTGTTTTCCGCCCAACTCCTCGCCAGTCTGATTTGATGATTGTTGCTGGAACTTTAACCAATAAGATGGCGCCAGCATTGCGAAAAGTTTATGATCAAATGCCTGATCCAAAATATGTGCTTTCAATGGGCTCTTGTGCAAATGGTGGGGGCTATTATCATTATTCCTATGCTGTGGTTAGAGGCTGTGATCGCATTGTGCCTGTTGACGTTTACGTTCCTGGATGCCCTCCTACAGCAGAAGCTCTGTTATATGGAATTCTACAATTGCAGGATAAAATTCGAAGAACCAATACCATCGCTCGAACCTAGGCTATGAAAGAACTAAAGAAAAAATTAGCTAAAGTTTTTGGCAAAAAAAATCTTAGTGAGTCATTCGATGAGCTAACTTTGGTTATTAATAGTGATGATGTGGTTGAAGTGTGTACTCAATTGCGTGATGATTTTAATTTTGATATTTTGATTGATCTGTGCGGAATTGATTATTTGACTTATGGTGAATCAGATTGGAATGGAAATGCAAGCTCCTCAGGCTTTGGAAGGGCTCGCCAAGCTCAAAAATCTTCTAATAAAAAAGAACAACGTTTTGGAGTTGTCTACCATCTACTTTCTGTTTCAGAGAATCAGAGGCTAAGAGTTAAAGCGCTCCTTTCTTCAGAAAACTTAATGATTAAGTCTGTAACGAAAATTTGGAACTGTGCGGATTGGTATGAAAGGGAGGCTTTTGATTTATTTGGAATTTTGTTTGAAAACCATAATGACCTTAGAAGGATATTGACTGACTATGGTTTTGTTGGCCACCCTTTAAGAAAAGATTTCCCAATGATTGGTGAAGTTGAGATGCGATATGATGAGGAGTTAGGCAGAGTCGTTTATGAGCCTGTGAGCATTGAGCCAAATATAAATGTACCTCGAGTCATAAGGAAATAACTATGTCTGAGATGAAAAATTACACTCTGAATTTTGGCCCGCAGCACCCCGCTGCTCATGGAGTTCTTAGATTAATACTAGAGCTTGATGGCGAAGTTGTAGAGCGAGCAGATCCACATATCGGTCTTCTTCATAGAGGCACTGAAAAACTAGCAGAGTCCAAGCCTTATAATCAGTCTATTGGATATATGGACCGCCTTGATTACGTTTCTATGATGTGCAATGAGCATGCCTATGTGATGGGCATTGAAAAAATGCTAGGCCTTAAGATTCCTGAGCGCGCTGAATATATTAGAGTTATGTTTGACGAAATTACGCGCATTATGAACCATCTAATGTGGATTGGGACTCATGCGCTAGACGTTGGCGCTATGAGTGTTTTCTTGTACGCTTTTCGTGAGCGAGAGAACCTGATTGATTGTTACGAAGCAGTTAGTGGATCAAGGATGCACGCAACTTATTATAGGCCAGGTGGTGTTTATAGAGACTTGCCAGATAAGATGCCTCAGTATCTTAAATCTAAATTAAGAAGTGATAAAAAGCTTGAAGAGATCAATAAGAATCGTCAAGGCTCATTGCTAGATTTTATTGATGATTTTGCAGTTAATTTTCCAAAGAGTATTCAGCAGTACTCTGATTTGTTGACTGATAACAGGATTTGGAAGCAGAGACTCGTAAACATTGCGATTGTTTCCGCAGATCGAGCAAAGCAACTCGGCTTTACTGGAGCAATGCTCAGAGGGTCAGGTGTTGAATGGGATATTAGAAAAAATGAGCCCTATTCGGTTTATGAAAAGTTAGAGTTTGACATCCCTGTTGGCGTAACTGGTGATTGCTATGATCGTTATCTTGTTCGAATGGAAGAGATGCGCCAGTCAACTAGAATTATAAATCAATGCGTTGCATGGCTCAAAGCTAATCCTGGGCCAGTAATGTCCGATGATCATAAGGTTACTCCTCCAGACCGTGAGGCTATGAAGGATGATATGGAGTCATTGATCCACCACTTTAAATTATTTACTGAAGGATTCTGTTTGCCTGAGGGTGAGAGTTACACTGCTGTTGAGGCTCCAAAAGGCGAGTTTGGAGTGTATTTAGTTTCGGATGGAGCCAATAAGCCATATAGAGTAAAAATTAGAGCGCCTGGATTTCCACACCTTGCATCAATGGATGAGATGTCTAAAGGCCATATGCTTTCTGATGTAGTAACTATTATTGGTTCTCAAGATATTGTTTTTGGAGAGGTTGATAGATGATTTCTAATCAAGCAAAAAAAGAAATTGATTTTTGGGTAACAAAGTACCCAGAAGGAAGACAAAGCTCAGCTGTAATGCAGGCACTCACAATCGTTCAGAATGAAAATAATGGCAGCTTGACGGGTGATTTAATGCAAGAGATTGCTGATCATCTTCAAATGCCGGCAATCAGCGTTCAAGAGGTTGCCACTTTTTATGAGAACTATAACCATAAGCCAGTGGGTAAGCATATTATTCGTTTTTGTCACAATATATCTTGCATGCTCAATGGTTCAGATGACTTAATCTCATATCTAGAAGAAAAGTTACAAGTGAAGACGGGTGAGATAAGTAAGGATGGCTTAGTAAGCGTTAAGAAAGTTGAATGTTTGGGTGCGTGCGTTGGCGGCCCGATGTGTCAGATTGGTGATCAATATTATGAACATTTAACGCCGAGTAAATTAGACAATATTTTGGATGATTTAAAATGAATGAAGTTTGTTTTAAGAACTTAGACAAAGAAAATCCTGCCAGTTTTGCAACTTATGAGTCAACTGGTGGTTATAAAATTTGGCGCAAAATTCTTAATGGAGAAATGTCCCCTGAAGATATCCTTGCTGAGTTAAAAGCCTCTGGATTAAGAGGTCGAGGTGGAGCGGGTTTTCCAACTGGCTTAAAGTGGAGCTTTATGCCTAGAAATCAAGAAGGTCAGAAGTACGTAGTTTGTAATTCTGACGAAGGAGAGCCGGGTACTTGTCATGATCGTGATATTCTCAGATACAATCCTCACTCTGTAATTGAGGGGATGGCTATTGCTGGATATGTAATGAATGCCTCTGTTGGCTATAATTATATTCGCGGTGAGTTCATGGAGCCTTATTATCGCTTTGAAGAGGCCCTTAAAGAGGCCTATGATGCGGGCTTGCTTGGTAAAGGCATTCAGGGAAGTTCTGTTAGTTTTGATTTATACAATCATTTAGGCGCAGGAGCTTATATATGCGGCGAAGAGACTGCATTATTAGAGTCTCTTGAGGGTAAGAAAGGTCAGCCAAGGTTTAAGCCTCCTTTCCCAGCAAATGTAGGATTATACGGCAAGCCAACAACCATTAATAATACTGAGACATTTGCCAGTGTTCCAGAGATTCTCTTGAGAGGCGGCAAGTGGTTTGCAAACCTAGGTGTTGAAAATTCTGGTGGTACAAAATGTTTTTCAGTTACTGGTAACGTTAAAAATCCTGCTAATTTTGAAGTGCCAATGGGCACCCCTTTTGCCAAGTTGCTTGAATTAGCTGGAGGCCTTAAGGAAGGAAGGGTGCTTAAAGCAGTAATTCCAGGCGGCTCATCGACACCACTATTGACTGCAGATACCGCAATGAATATGACTATGGACTATGACAGTATTGCAAATGCAGGTTCAATGCTTGGAGCAGGATCTGTAATTATTATGGATGACAGTACTTGTATGGTCAAAACTTTGACTCGCCTTGCCCACTTTTATTATGACGAATCGTGTGGTCAGTGTACTCCTTGCAGGGAAGGCACGGGCTGGCTGTATAGGATGTTGCAACGCATACTTGATGGGAATGGTAAAAACGAAGATTTAGATTTGCTTCTATCAGTAGGAGAAAAGATAGGTGGTAATACTATTTGTGCCCTTGGTGATGCAGCAGCAACACCAGTTGAGAGTTTTATAAGGCATTTTAGGCCTGAGTTTGAGTACTATATTAAGCACGGAAAAAGTATGGTGGAAGTCAATGTCTGAAATTGAATTTGAAATTGATGGCAAACTAGTTACCGCTAATCCGGGCGACTCTATTATTTCTATTGCGGATAGAGAGGGTATTGATGTGCCTCGTTTTTGTTACCATAAGAAACTATCAGTTGCTGCAAACTGCAGGATGTGTTTGGTTGATGTTGAGGGCGTTCCAAAGGCCCAGCCAGCTTGCTCTACTCCTGTTGCAAATGGTATGAAAATTCATACTCGAAATGATAAAGCTAAGAGCGCACAAAAAGCGGTCATGGAGTTTTTGCTAATTAATCATCCTCTTGATTGTCCAATATGTGATCAAGGCGGTGAGTGTGAGCTTCAAGATGTTGCAATGGAGTATGGAACTGATGTTTCAAAGTTTAATTTAGGAAAACGCATAGTTGCAGACAAAGGTATCGGCTCATTAATTCAAACTGACATGACTCGATGCATTCACTGTACTCGTTGTGTTCGTTTTGGTGCTGAGGTTGCAGGGATAGTTGAAATGGGTGTAACTGGGAGAGGTGAGGATGTCAAAATTGAGCCTTTCTTAACCGAAGGCATTCAGTCAGAACTATCTGGAAATATGATTGATGTTTGTCCAGTAGGAGCTCTAACTTCAAAGCCATTTAGGTATGAAGCCAGAACCTGGCAAATGAGTGCTGTTGAAACTATTGCAAGGCATGATTTGGTAGGCTCAAATATTTATACTCAAACCTATAGAGGCAAAGTTAAAAGAGTTGTTGCAAGAGATAATGAGGTAGTCAATGAAACTTGGATTTCTGATCGCGATCGTTTTTCATATGAAGGGCTAAACCATGAAAGCCGAGCATTGCATCCTAAAATTAAAAAGAATAATAAGTGGCAAGAAGCTAGTTGGGAGGTTGCTCTTGATTTTGCGATTAGTGGCCTGAAAAAAAATGCCCAAAATGCAGATCAATTTGGCGTATTGGCTTCAAAAAACTCGACACTAGAAGAATATTACTTGATGCAAAAATTGGCCCGTAGCTTTGGCTCAGAAAATATTGATTATCGTTTAGATAAAGCAGATCTTAGTACTGGGAATACAATGCTTTCAAGTATTACTCTAGCTGAGATGGAGTCTGTAGATCACGCTTTAGTTGTTAACTCATATCTGCGCTTAGAGCAGCCAATGATTAATCATCGTATTAGAAAGGCAACTTTGAATGGCGCCTCTGTAAATACGATTAATAATAAAAAGTTTGACTTTAACTATCGAACTGATTTAGAGGTTTTATGTTCTCCGCAAAAAACTTTATTAATGCTTCAGTCTATCCTTAAGTCTCTGCATAACAAAACTAAGACTACTA
>CAJQTP010000002.1 GCA_905620445.1 uncultured Candidatus Thioglobus sp. | reverse complement strand
ACCAGTTTTAACAATCTTCTTACTTCTTGGGTTTCTTACCAATTGGTTAATCGTTGACATAAAGGTTTATACTCCAATGTAAATTTAATTTTTCGCCCACATAGCGGGGGTCAATAAAGCGGGCAATTATACTTTGGTGCTGACTCTAATGTCAATGAATATTAGTCTTTTTTTACTATACTTTTAAAAAATGATGTGCAGGCTGAGTAAACCATCTTAAAGACTTCATCAAACTTTCCCTCATAATAAGGATCAGGAACGTTACCTCCATTGAGCTCCTTAGAATAATTAAGTAATAATTCAACCTTAGAAATGCCCCCAATAGGGTAGATTGATTTCAGTCTCTCAAGGTTATCTTCGTCCATAGCGATTATAAAGTCATAATAATAAAAATCACTTTCATGGACTTGTCGTGCTTTCTGGTTTGATAAGTCTATTCCATAGTTTTTAGCAGCAGCCTGTGATCTTTTATCAGGCGGGTTTCCTAAATGATATGCATGGGTACCAGCAGAATCGATATCAAAATTCCCAGACTGGTTATTTTTATCTACAATAGAGCGAAAAGCTCCTTCAGCAGTTGGTGAACGGCAAATATTACCCATACATACAAACAGAATTTTGTTTTTTAATTGCACTTATAATTCTCTAATATCTAAACAGCATTAATTATAGGGCCCAAAATAATTAAATAATATTTATAATCTACTTATATAACAATGACCAATCTTTTATAGCCCGTGGGTAAATCATTAATAGAAATTGCTAAGGCAGTAATCCAAACTGAAGCTGATTCTGTTCTCTTATTAAAAGACAGGATAGATCAAAAATTCGATGAAATTTGTCATCTCATTAGATTATGCAAAGGAAAAGTTATTCTTGTTGGAATGGGTAAATCAGGGCATATAGCAAAAAAAATTGCCTCAACTTTAGCTTCCACAGGGACCCCCTCATTTTACTTACATCCAGGAGAGGCAGGTCATGGTGACTTAGGTATGATTAACTCTAATGATGTTGTCATTATGATTTCATATTCTGGTGAATCTGACGAAATCATCTCATTGCTTCCCGGAATCAAAAGAATCCATACTCCAATTATCAGCATGACTGGTAATATTAACTCTACTCTAGCTATGGCTAGTGAATTTCACTTAGATGTTAGTGTTAATAAGGAGGCATGCCCTAACAACCTTGCTCCAACATCAAGCACTACTGCAGCATTAGTAATGGGAGATGCAATAGCAGTCTCACTTATGTCAGTAAATAGCTTTACTTCTGAAGATTTTGCAATGTCTCACCCTTCAGGAACACTTGGAAGACGCTTATTAACTTTAGTTTCAAGCATTATGAAGGAAGGCCTCGACATTCCAATTGTTTCAAAAGAAACATTACTTATTGATAGCCTTTTAGTAATGACTAAAAAATCACTTGGTATGGTGCTAATTGCTGAAGATGAAAAGTTAATAGGGATATTTACAGATGGTGATTTAAGAAGGGCAATTGAAGCAAATGTAAATTTTAAAAAACTATCTATTCAAGAGGTGATGACAAAAAATTGTAAGTCAATAGAACCCCACGAAACTGCTCTAATTGCAATGCAACTAATGGAAAATAATAGCTTAAATTCACTGCCTGTTGTAGACTCAGAAAATCGAATAGTAGGTGCTATAAATATGCATACGCTGATTCAAGCGAAATTATTCTAGCTATCTAAGTTCCATTTTCAACTTTAGGTAGTAATTCAAAAATAAAAATGAATATTAAACACCTCTTATCCGATATTACAACAACAACTCATTCATTTGAGGTTTCCGGACTATCATTAAACTCACAAACCCTTAAAAAAGGAGATGTTTTTGTTGCGCTTCAAGGTGAAAAAAATCATGGCTCTGCATACATTGACAATGCAATCGAAAATGGCTGCATAGCAGTTTTAATAGAAGGCAAAGAAATAGATTGCACAGTTCCAGCTATTGAAATTGACGACCTTAAAGCCAAACTTTCAGCTCTCGCTAAGAACTTTTACACTCATGCAAAAAAAGTGAATCTTATTGCGGTAACTGGAACAAATGGAAAAACGTCTGTAAGTCATTTTATTTCACAACTTTTAAATTTCTTACAAATTAAGAATGGCGTTATTGGTACTCTTGGCATTAGCAGCTCAGATAAGAAGACCATTAATACAACACCTGACATTTTTACAATATATAGCGCTCTTCAGGATTTCAGCGAACAAGGCATTGAACTAGCGATTATTGAGGCCTCTTCTCATGCATTAGTTCAAAATAGGCTTGAAGGCCTTTCATTTATTCAAGGTATATTTACCAACCTTACCCAAGATCACTTGGATTATCATCAAACGATGGATAACTATCGAGATGCCAAAGGCAAATTATTTGAAAGCACTCTAACAACAAAATCCATCATTAATCGAGACGATGATAATCATGATTATTTTTTAAATATTGCCTCTGATAAAGAGCCTGTAACTTTTGGGATCAGCGATTTAGACTTATTCAAAAGCAGTGAAAAAGGATTCATCTGTCAGCTAAATAGCTTTGTCTTTGAGCTTCCATTAGTTGGCAGCTTTAATCTTTCAAATGCACTTGCAGCATATACTAGCCTTAGCTGTATGGGCCATAGCGATGAGTCTTTAATGCCTTTACTTGCAAAACTTTCACCTCCTCCAGGAAGAATGCAGCAACTTCCAAAAAGTAATATTTGGGTTGACTATGCTCATACGCCAGATGCTCTATTTAATGCACTAATAACTTTTAAAACTCATTATCCTGAGTTTAAAATCAGAGTGCTTTTTGGGTGCGGAGGAGATAGAGATAAAACTAAAAGACAGCTAATGGGAAAGATTGCAAGTGAAAATGCTGACAGCATAATTCTTACAAACGACAATCCAAGAAGCGAAAGCCCAGAAAAAATTATTGACGATATACTTGGCGGAATTAAAGTGGAGAATGATGTCCAGATAATCTTAGATCGAAAATACGCAATAGAAACGGCAGTAAAAACTTTAGGAGAGGATGAGGTATTACTTATTGCAGGTAAGGGTCACGAAACAACCCAAACTATAGGTGATCAAATTTTTCAGTTCAGTGATATTGAGGTTGCATTAGATGCTTTCATCTGACACTGATAAAATAAACAAAGTCATTAATGGTCAATCAAGCTCAAATAAAGCAGTCAAATTTAAGGGCGTTTGCACCGACACTAGAGGTGGAATTTCTGGAAAGCTTTTTATTGCACTTGAAGGTGGTAATTTTGACGGTCATGACTTTATCCAGCAAGCAGAAGATTTAGGCGCTAGCGCTGTCATTGTTCATAAAAAAATTCACTCAAATTTACCTATTATTGAAGTTAGTAATTCAGAAATAGCATATCAAAAATTAGCCGCTTGGCATCGTCAGTCTTACTCGCCAGTCGTAATTGCAATTACTGGAAGCAATGGAAAAACCTCAACAAAAAATATGCTCCACTCAATTTTGTCATTACACGGCCCAACACTTTCAACAAAAGGCAATCTTAATAATCACTTAGGCGTTCCAAAAACACTTTTAAAACTTGAAAAAAATCACCAATACTGCATTGTTGAAATGGGCGCAAATCATGTAAATGAAATTGAGCTTTTATGCAGCTTAGCTCGGCCTGATATTGCAATCATTACAAATGCGAATAATGCTCATCTTGGAGAGTTTGGAAGCGAGGCGAGATTAGTAAAAGCAAAAGGAGAGATTCTAGAGTCTTTATCTGAAAATGGCACTGCAATAATTAATAAGTCTTCGCCTCATGTTGATACCTGGAAAAAAATGTCTAACGCTAAAACTCTTACTTTTTTTGGAAATGAAAGCGATATATATGCCAGTGATATTAAGCAAACAAATTCTACTCTAAACTTTAAACTTAACTTTAATCTTAGCTCTATAAATATAACTCTTTCAATGATTGGCTTGCATCAAATAGATAATGCATTAGCAGCTTCAGCTTGCGCTATTAAACTTGGCATCAGCCCCCAGTTGATAAAAAAAGGCCTTGAGGATTCACTATGTGAAAAAGGTCGACTTGAATTAGTTGAACTTCAAAATTTCACTATACTTGACGATAGTTATAATGCAAATCCACAGTCAACGAAAGTGGCAATAGATTCACTAAAAAATTTCCCTGGAAAGAAAGTTTTAGTTCTTGGTTCGATGGCAGAGCTTGGCAAGAATTCAAAAAAACTTCATCAAGAAATTGGAGACTACGCGCGTGAAGCAAATATAGATAGTCTTCTGACAATTGGGCAAGAAGCTAAAGACTTCAAAGGCAATCATTTTGACAATATTGATTCAATACTTAATGAGTTAAACACCAAATATAAAGGCGCAACAATTTTAATAAAAGGCTCGAGAATGATGAAGCTTAATAAATTGGTTGATATTTTAATAAATACCTCAAACTCTTCTTGACCTTTGCATGAAATATGGCGATAATTACGCAGCTGCGCTCGTGGCTCAACTGGATAGAGTACTCGGCTACGAACCGAGCGGTTGCAGGTTCAAATCCTGCCGAGCGCACCAATATTTAAACAAGTTTGCTCTAAACATTACGAGTCTTTGATAGAATTAGCATTATGATGACTCTTCCTAACTTAATTACTCTGTCAAGAATCTTTTTGATTCCTCTCTTTGTTGGATTATTTTATTTACAGCCAAACTACCTAGATGGAGAGCCTCTTAGTTGGATTAATAATTCTATTGTGGCAATTTATATTCTTATTAGTGCTACTGACTTTATTGATGGATTTTTAGCTAGAAGACTCAATCAAGAATCTGCACTTGGGGCATTTCTCGACCCAGTTGCAGACAAGTTAATGGTTTGTACAGCACTTATTCTATTAATTGATTATTATCACACTTGGTATATCACGATTCCATCAATAATCATAATCTCTAGAGAAATTCTTGTTTCTGCGCTGAGAGAATGGATGAGTGAAGTTGGAAAAAGAGCTAATGTTGCAGTGTCTTGGATAGGAAAATCAAAAACATTTGTACAGATGATTGCCATACTATTTCTTTTGATTCATCAGCCATTATTCATTTTTTCATATAATGAGATAAATATAATGGGTCGTGTCCTTCTCTTTGCTGCGACAATTCTTACCCTCTGGTCTGGTATAAAATATCTAATTGCAGGCTTAAAAACATTTGACAGTTAGAAAAAAAACACTATAATTTCCAACCTTGTGCGGGAATAGCTCAGCTGGTAGAGCATCACGTTGCCAACGTGAATGTCGCGAGTTCGAATCTCGTTTCCCGCTCCATATTCTAACTGTTTGTATTGGCCTGAATAAAGAGGCTTTTTTTTAATTTAAACTCAATTGGCTGGGTAGCAAAGCGGTTATGCAGGGGCCTGCAAAGCCTTATAGACCGGTTCGACTCCGGTCCCAGCCTCCAATCAAAAAAAAGCTCGATGAAATCGAGCTTTTTTATTGGAAAATTCCATTAATTACATTCTTTAAAAACTAGCGCCTGACACTTTTCGCACTTACTCTTATCAAGCCGGTCATATAAAATATTAATAGCATCTGCCTTTGAATCAAAAAAGTTATCTCGCCCAATCTCATTAACAAAGTTTACTTTTTCCATAAACTCATAAGCTGCAGACTTCACAGCAACAAAATATAAGCTACCGTTCTGAGCTTTTAAACGTTTATTTTCAATTAAAAGAGCTTCTATCCCAGCAAGATCGATAAAGTTAACGCCACTTGCAACTATTAAAATATGGTAAATTCTCTGATTATCAACAATCTGACTTATTTGTTTTTGAATGTGATTTATTGAGCCAAAATATATTGACATGTCAATACGAATTATCTTAAGCTGAGGGCATTGAACTAAAGGCGCCTTTCTAATACTTTGCAACCTTCTATCTCCCTCACCTGGAGGTGTCCCAAATGCCAGAGTATGAACATCTGGAGTTGATGTCTTGGCAATAAAAAGCATTAACGATAATAACACCCCAAGATATATCGCAAATTCTAACTCAAACAAAAGAGTCGCAAGAAATGTTGCCGTAAAAATAACACTCTCAGACTTACTGTATGTAAAAGTTTTTTTAATATTTTTAAAATCTATAAGGTTATATGCAACAAGCAAAATAACGCCAGCCATAGCTGCAAGTGGTAAATATGATATTAGTGGGGCAACTAAAAGCACAATCACCATTAGAAAGAGAGCCGCAAGAATTGCTGATAAAGGCGTCCGTGCTCCAGATTCGAAATTAACACCCGACCTTGTAAAAGAGCCAGAAGACGCGTAACTTGAGAAAAAACTACCTACAATATTTGATGTTCCCTGGCCAATAAATTCCTGATTAGCATCAATTCTTTGGTTTGATTTAGTAGCAATAGACCTTCCAATTGAAGAGGCCTCAATAAGCCCCAAAAGTGCTATTGCAAATGCCTCTGGCGCAAGTGATTTTAAAGAGCTTAATGAAAAGTCAGGTGTTGATAATGGTGGAAAGTAAGCCGGCATAGCTCCGACAGTTTTTATACTATCCGTAAAGCTGCCCAAATAAAAAGCCAATAATCCACCAACAAGCATGCCAATTAGTAGGTTTGGAAACTTTGGTTTTAAAATTTTAACAACAATTGCCGTTATTAAAGTTCCAAGACCAACAATTAAAAGATAAATATTAAATTCACCAACTCCCGTATAAATATCAAACCAGGTATTAAGAAAATCTTCTCCCCTGGGAATATCAATACCTACAATATAGGGAATTTGACTACTCGCAATCAACAGGGCTGCGCCAGCTGTAAATCCAATTACAACATTATGTGAAACAAAATTTACTAACATGCCAAATTTAGCTAGGCCAAAAACTAGTTGATACACTCCCGCTAAAAAAGTTAGTGTCAAAGCTAACGATACAAACTCTGCACTGCCAGGCTCGGCATACTTACTGACCGCCGCAAAAACAACAATTGAAATGGCAGTTGTTGGGCCAGAAACCAAATGAAAGGATGATCCAAAAAGTGCAGCAACTATAGGAATAACCATCGCTGTGTAAAGGCCATATTCTGGAGGCATTCCAGCAATCGTGGCAAACGCAACACTTTGAGGCAGGACAATAATAGCGCCTGTCAATCCCGCGAAAAAATCAGCCTTAATTGTCTCTATAGTGGTCAGTCTAAACCAAGCTATAAAAGGGAAAATTTTGGCTAATTGAAACATAAGATTATAAGTTTAAAATGAGTCGTTTATTGATGGGTGATAGATTATATAGTAATTCCTATGCATTCAAAGATGTCAACTAATATTTAACTATGGCCATCCCGCTATGTTTGAACAAAAAACATATAAACAATTGTTCCGCTAACAATACTTAATAGAGCATTTCTCTTATAAATATGAAGCCCAGTAGTTACAAGCAATGCAATGAAAGTATAAACAATTTCAAAAGTTAAGTATTCAACTTCCTTCAACATATATATTACAAGTATTGTCATCACCATAGGAGGTGTACTTTTTGAAATGTAATTAAGCAATGCGCTCTCTTGGCCTTTACCAAAAAGCAAAAATGGCGTCAGCCTTGTGATATAAGTTGATATTGTCATCACAAGCATAGCAGCTAGAAGATAATTTATTTCATTCATTAGATTTGGTTTTGATTACACGCAATAGAACTATCGAGCCGATTGAAAGGATGATGGCCACTAAAAGCATATGTTTTATGAAAAAAAATAGAGCAATAAAAGATGCGATGAATGCAATTATGAATGGCAGTAATCTTTTCACCTTAATCCACTGCTCAATAAGTAACACCACAAACAAAGCGGTAGCTGCAAACTCCATTCCATTAGTATTAAATGATAAAGCGTTTGCAGTTAAGGCGCCAATAGTGCATCCCAATACCCAATATATTTGAGCAAATAGAGTTATGAAGAAATAATAGCGCTCCTTAGTAAAGTTTTTAGGAACTTTAATTGTTGTCATCAGCGCATAAGTCTCATCAGTTAAACCAAAAATTAAATATAACTTTCTAAGGTTCCAATTTCCAAAGCTTTCAAGAAAAGCCAGGCCATAGAACATATGCCTTGAGTTTAAGAAAAATGTTGAAATTGCAATCTCTAATAAACCTATTCCAGAAGAGAGGAGGCCAATTGCCATAAACTGAGCAGCGCCAGCATATACAAAAATACCCATCAACGATGCAAAATACCATGGGTATCCTAGCTCCTGAAACAGAAGGCCAAATGCAATTCCTAGAGGCACAAAACCAAATAGAATTGGGAGCGATATTTTTAATGCAGAGCGAATCATTTTTACAATTTTAACTTTGTGTTAGTTTAATAATTTATATAGTAATTAAGACGCTTGATTAATCAGAAAAAAAATAAAAGATATATATTAATTCATGTATACTTTTTAACCTAACAAGTGGGCACCTAATAAGTCAAGTTTTAATTGACATATCTCAATCATTAAAACTATAATAACATATAGCAAACTCATATATATGAGTTTAAAAATCTAATAAAATCATTTAAAAAAAAATAAAGAATTTATGTCTCAATTAGTACCGCCACATGGAAGCAATGAACTCAAAATACTCGCGTTAAGAGGCGATGAGTTAAAAGCAGAGCTGAAAAAAACAGACACAATGACTAAATTAGTTTGTTCGTCACGAGAATTTGGTGATTTGATTATGCTCGGTATTGGTGGCTTCACCCCCCTTGAGGGCTTTATGGGTAAAGATGACTGGCTGAGTGTGTGTAAAAATATGGCGTTAGAAAATGGAACTTTTTGGCCAATCCCTATTACACTTTCTACCGATGATGAAGAGTTAAGAGCAGGTCAAGAAGTTGCTATTGTGTACGAAAAAAATAATGAAGTGATAGCCACAATGCTTATTTCTGAAAAATACTCAATAGATAAAGAGCTAGAGTGTAAGGAAGTATTCAAAACTAATGATATAGAGCACCCAGGCGTTGCTTTGGTTATGGCGCAAGGTAAATACAATGTTGCTGGGTCTGTAAAAGTTTTATCCGACGGCGGCTTCCCAAATCAATATGGCGATCTTTACATGACGCCTTCTGAAACCCGCTCATATTTTGAAAAAAAAGAATGGTCAACTATAGCTGCATTTCAAACTCGAAACCCTATGCATCGATCTCATGAATATTTAGCTAAAATTGCTATAGAAATATGTGATGGAGTAATGATTCACTCTACTTTAGGCGAGCTAAAGCCAGGTGATATTCCTGCTGATATTCGCTCTAAATCTATATCAGCATTAATTGAAAATTACTTTGTTGATAATACTGTCCTGCAGTCTGGATATCCACTGGACATGAGATATGCTGGCCCAAGAGAGGCGTTGCTTCATGCACTATTTAGGCAAAATTATGGATGCTCTCACCTCATAGTAGGCCGCGATCACGCTGGTGTTGGTGACTATTATGGTCCATTTGATGCTCATAATATTTTTGAAGAAATTGAAAATGGCTTAGTAACCAAACCCCTAAAGATTGATTGGACATTTTGGTGTGAAAAATGTGCTGGCATGTCAAGCATGAAAACTTGCCCTCATGAACAGGAAGATAGGCTAATGCTTTCAGGCTCTAAATTAAGGCATCTTCTTAGTGAAAATCAAGAAGTTCCTGATAACTTTTCAAGACCCGAAGTTGTAGAAATTCTTCGCAAGTACTACTCTGGAATTAAAGACAGTGATAAAGTAAAAGTTGAACTCAAAGGACACTCTGCAAAATAGATTGGATTAAAGTTGAGAATTAATCAACAATTCTGGTCTATTAGTTATAAGTTTTCTGGTTCTATAAAAATTGAATTTTAAATGCACATATATTCTACAATCTGATGCTCGGAAATACAGTGAATTTATTATGGAAAAGCATCCCATAGTATTACTAAAAAAAAGGAAAAATATAATATGATATCCATTAACCCATTTTCTGAAATTTCAGCGTTTATTCCATCTTTTGTCATGCAAACTTTTGTAGTTGCAATGTTTGCTCTTGTCATAGGCGCTACACTTTTTGATGTAGTACATAAAAAGAGTGCTAAATATTTCTTTAATAATTCAGTAAAAGCAAAAAAATCAGCAACCAGAAATGTAGGCTCTGGAGAAAAAGCATCAATTGCCTTTAAAACTGCTACTAATGAAATATTAACTTCATCAGAATTTTGCGGCATTAGAAGAAGACTTGCACATCTGCTAACAATGTATGGATTTATCATATTTGTAATCGCTACAGTAGTGATGATCTTTTCTTATTCAACCCCTAATGCAATGACTCCTTTAATGTGGCCAATAGCTTGGCATTTAGGTGCAGCTATGCTCTGCGTTGGTGGATATTGGTTTTGGTTTTTTATAAGAGTTGATGTTGCCGCTGAAGGCAATAAATGGTATAGGGTAATTAGAGCAGATTTATTTGTTCTATCTCTTTTAGCTATGTCTACTTTCGCCCTTATCTGGTCTTACATGCAGTCAAATGGAATTGATGTATGGCAAACTATATTTTTTGGGTTATTTATTGGAGCCAGTACTGTTCTATTTGGCGGTGTTTTATGGTCAAAATTTGCCCATATGTTTTATAAGCCTGCTGCAGCTTATCAAAAGCGTATTACTAAAGCTGATGGTTCAAGAGAAAATCTTCCTGAGCCTGCTGATATGCCAGAGAAATTTGGTCTTGGAATTAAACGTGAAGCGCCAAGACACTACTAATAATAACTAATTTTCGGAGAAAATATTATGCCAACTTTTGTATACATGACTAGATGTGATGGCTGTGGACACTGTGTAGATATCTGCCCATCTGACATTATGCATATTGATAAGACAATTCGACGTGCAGTCAATATTGAGCCAAACTTTTGCTGGGAGTGCTACTCATGTGTTAAAGCATGTCCTCAAAATGCAATCGACGTAAGAGGATATGCTGACTTTGCACCTCTTGGTCATAGCGTAAGAGTTCTTCGTGAAGAAGAAAAAGGTACTATTTCTTGGAAAATTAAATTCAGAGATGGTCGTGAGAAAAACTTTATATCTCCAATCACTACTCAACCATGGGGTGAAAAAATTCCAAGACTTGCAGACCTAGAAGTCCCTGATCAAGCAGCGCTTGATTCACAACTTCTATGTTTTGAGCCTGACGCTCTTAACGTTGAAACTGGATTACCAATAATAAGCAAAGACAAGCTAAAAGAGGGAGTGTACTACTAATGGCCAAGAGGAAAACTGTTTGGGAAGACTGCGACATATTAGTTGTTGGCGGAGGTATGGCTGGAACCGGTGCTTCTTATGAAGCAAGATACTGGGGTCGTGATATGCGAATTATATGCGCAGAAAAGGCAAATATCGATCGAAGTGGTGCAGTAGCTCAAGGCCTCTACGCGATTAACTGCTATATGGGTATGCAATGGGATGAAAACCAACCCGAAGACCATGTTAGATATGCGCGCAATGACTTGATGGGGTTAGTACGTGAAGACCTTGCTTTTGATATGGCTCGCCATGTTGATTCTGCTGTTCACAAATTTGAAGAATGGGGACTTCCCATTATGAGGAATGAAGAGACTGGCCGTTACCAGCGTGAAGGTAAATGGCAAATCATGATTCATGGTGAAAGCTATAAACCTATTGTTGCAGAAGCAGCACGTAAGTCAGTTGACAAAATTTATAACCGAATTATGATTACGCATCTTTTAATGGATGAAGCTAAGGAAAATCGAGTTGGTGGTGCAGTTGGCTTCAACTGTCGCACTGGTGACTATCATGTTTTCCGTGCAAAAGCAGTAATTGTAGGAGCAGGCGGCGCTTCTCATATTTTTAAACCTCGATCAGTAGGCGAAGGAATGGGAAGAACTTGGTACGCTCCATGGAGTAGTGGATCAGCCTATGCGTTGCCAATTCAGGTAGGCGCTAAAATGACCCAGATGGAAAACCGAATCGTGTTAACAAGATTTAAAGATGGCTATGGGCCAGTTGGCGCTTATTTTCTTCACCTCAAGACTTACACTCAAAACACTTATGGTGAGGAGTATGAATCTAAATGGTATGAACACACAAAAGCGATGGTTGGTGAGTATATTGATCATACGCCAACGCCTACATGTTTACGCAACCATGCGTTTATTGAAGAAGTAAAAGCTGGAAGAGGGCCAATTCATATGGTCACCATGGAAGCCTTTCAAGACCCACACCTAGAAGTAATTGGATGGGAAAATTTCTTAGGGATGACTGTTGGTCAAGCCGTTGTTTGGGCTTCGCAAAATATTGATCCTAAATATGTCAACCCAGAATTAACCACATCTGAACCTTATGTAATGGGCTCTCATGCTACTTGTTCTGGTGCATGGGTTAGTGGGCCAGAAGATATTTCTCCGCCTGAGTATTTTTGGGGATACAATCGTATGCTAACTGTTGATGGCCTCTTTGGGGCAGGAGATACTGTTGGCGGAACTGCTCATAAATTCTCCTCAGGCTCTTTTACTGAGGGAAGGATAGCTGCAAAAGCAGCTGTTAAATATATCCAAGATATGGGTGATGATAAAATTCAAGTTAGTAACAAGCAGTGTGATGACCTGAAAGAGGTTATCTTTAAACCTTTAGAAAACTATACCGTCGGCAATAATGAAATTACGGGTGGCACTGTATCGCCAAGCTACTTATTACCAATTCAAGGCCTTCAACGGCTTGAAAAAATCATGGATGAGTATTGTGGAGGTCTTAGTGTTAATTATATGACGAATGGAAACCTACTTAAAAAATGCATAGAGCTGTTAGAAACATTACAAGAGGACCTCGAGCATATTGGTGCTGAAGATCTTCACCAGCTTATGCGTGGATGGGAATTAAAACATCGTACAATTACTTCAGAATGTGTTGCACAACATACATTATTTCGTGAAGAAACACGCTGGCCAGGTTACTACTATAGAGGCGATCATATGAAATTAGATGATGAGAATTGGCATTGCCTAACTGTCTCTAGACGTGACCCAAAAACTGCTAAATGGACTATGGAAAAAGCACCGCTTTATCATATAGTTGATTAATCAGATTTAAAATATTTAGAATTGGGGTCTCTATTTGAGGCCCCGATGATAATCCTATTAGATTATCATACATTCCAACCATAAAAACTACTAGGTGAACTACATGAATCTTCTTGATAAAACTGATGAAGAAATACTTGAAATTGCTAACCCTCTGTGGGATGAGCTTGTTGAGTCATCGAACAAGCGCAACTATCTAGGCTTTATTAAGCACTTTTCAAAAGAAATGCTGATGGGTGCTAATGAAATTGAAATTGGAAAGCAATGGACAAAAAATAAAATGCTATCTAGTCTTTCTATTGAAAGAGAACTTTTAGGTTGTCTTAGAAGAGGCGACTATATAACAATTATATATAAGCAAACAAGTGATGAGGTTCCCGGTGAATTTCTAGGCCGACTTGTTTTAGGTGTTGAAGACACTGAAGTCAAAATATTTGGCGCAACTATTTTCTAATTCCTCTTTAAATTTATTGAATGAGCTTTTTTCTATTCAATCAAATGAAGTATTAAATATATGAATGAAACAATCTCCATAAATAAATTTGTTGAATTAACTTACAGAATCATAGATCAATCTAGTGGTGAAGTCATAGAGCAAGTCGAAGAACCTTTAGGTTATGTTCAGGGAGATAATTCATTATTATTTAATCAAGTAACCAAAGAGCTTGAGGGTAAGTGTGTTGGTGATGAAGTAGAGATCTTGCTTAAAGCAACAGATGCTTTTGGGAAGAAGGCTGATGAGTTAATTTTTACAGATGATATTGATAATGTTCCAATGGAGTATAGGTATATAGGTGCAGCTGTGACTATGCAAAATGATAAAGGTGGTACTAAAGATTTTATTGTTTCAAGTATCGAAAATGGAAAACTAACAATTGACGGTAATCACCCTCTTGCGGGTAAAGATATTATTTTTTACGTGGAAGTTTTATCAATTCGTGATGCGACAGCTGACGAAATAATTGAAGGTGGTAAATTAGATTAAAAACTATTTCTAGTTAGTTTTTAAAAAATATCGTCATATATATGCGGCTCAATATTCCACTCTAGTTGATTTTTAATAGTCAGAGTCAGACATCTCGCTGCGCCATAATTTCGAATCTTTCCCGCAGAGCCTGGATTTATAACCCAAGGCGCATGTTGTTTATCAATAACTTGCTTGTGGGTATGCCCATATATGATGACCTTTGCCTCTGGATAAGCAGCCCTCAGTGAATCATGACTCGGCTGAATATGTCCATGTAAGTGTCCATGTTCTATTGCTATACTGCCTCCAGGAAAATCTACTAACTCAACCTCTCCAAATGAAGATATATGCTGATCATTGTTACCCTTAACGGCAATCATTTTTTGTTTTGGGTTTAATGCAGATAAAGAGTTTTCATCTACGATATCGCCTGCATGAATGACAAAGTCACAGTCATTCATAAGGCCTATAACCCCTGGATGGATTGCCCCATGAGTATCTGATAGAATACCAATTTTTATCACTATTGGAGTGACTTTAATCTCAATCGAAGGGCGTTAAGCTTAATGAAACCTTCGGCGTCTTTCTGATTATATGCACCACCATCATCTTCAAAGGTAGCAATTTTCTCACTAAATAAGCTATTGTCTGATTTACGCCCGACTACTGAAGTGTTGCCTTTATATAATTTCACTCTAACTACGCCACTAACATTTTCCTGTGAGGCATCAATCGCTGCCTGCAACATTTCACGTTCCGGCGCAAACCAAAAGCCATTATAAATAAGTTTGGCATACTTCGGCATTAACTCATCTTTAAGATGTGCAGCTTCTCGATCTAATGTAAGTGATTCAATAGCACGATGTGCTCTTAACATAATTGTACCAGCAGGGGTCTCATAACATCCACGAGATTTCATACCAACAAAACGATTCTCTACAATATCCAATCTGCCTATTCCATGCGCGCCAGCCAGTTTATTCAATTTCTCCATGACTTGGGCTGGTGACATTGATTCACCATTAATAGCAATGATGTCACCTTTTTCATAAGTTAACTCAATGTATTCAGCACGATCTGGCGCCTCTTCAGGCGAAACTGTCCAGCGCCACATTTCATCTTCTGCCTCCTGCCATGGATCCTCTAGCATATCTCCTTCATAAGAGATATGAAGCAGGTTGGCATCCATTGAGTATGGAGATTTCTTTGATTGTTTTTTATAATCTACTTCAATGTTGTGCTTTTCAGCATATCTCATTAAGCTCTCACGAGAAGACAGCTCCCATTCACGCCAAGGTGCAATAATTTTAATTTCAGCATTAATGGCGTAGGCACTAAGCTCAAACCTTACCTGATCATTACCTTTTCCTGTTGCGCCATGTGAAATTGCATCCGCACCAACCTCTTTCGCAATTTCGACCAGACGCTTAGAAATCAAAGGTCTAGCAATAGAGGTACCTAAAAGATACTCCCCTTCATATATAGCATTTGCGCGAAACATTGGAAAAACAAAATCACGTGCAAATTCTTCACGTAAATCTTCAACATAAATTTCTTTTATTCCCATTGCCTCTGCTTTAAGACGAGCTGGCTCAACTTCTTCGCCCTGCCCAATATCCGCAGTAAAGGTTACCACTTCACAATCATATGTTTCTTGCAACCATTTAGCAATTATGCTAGTATCCAATCCACCCGAGTATGCTAATACAACTTTATTCATTGTTTTTCTATGTAGTTAAATTCTTTTTGATATAGCACTTCATTTTCAGAAGTAAGTACTTCGACAATCCATTTTCCTGTCCAGGTATGCCAAATATTTTTTGACGACCAGACCCTCCAACGAGGACCCTTAATATCAAAAACAACATCAGCCATCACTTTATTATTGTATATCCAGCGATGTGTAATACTTGTACCTTGTAGATTACGAATATTTGTAAAAAAGTAGATTTTACCCAAAGTATTGTTAAGCTCCCCAACAATATTAGAGGGCTCTCTGTCTATAATTTCTGTCGCAAATTCTGCTTTTGAAATATTTTGATGCGGCCAATCATCTGCAAATGCATTGGTCAATACAAATAAGCTGAGTATTAATATGGTTAGTTTCTTCATTTAATCCACCCAATTTATAACATGTTCAAATAAAAGATCTTTTGAAACCTCATTATCTCTATACGTTCTTCCTCTTACAGAAATACCTGCCAAATGAACACTATTTTTATCTCCACTTATTAGCGGATGCCAAATAGGCAGGTCTTTTCCCTCATATAGTAGCCGATATGCGCATGTAGTTGGGAGCCAGTTAAACTTTTTTCCCCAATCTGGCTTAATACTTAAGCAATCTGGAACATATTTTTGACGGTCGTCATAATGAGGGCAAGAGCATTCTTCTTCATCTAGATAATGACAAGCAACATCCGTAAAATAAATCTTCCCAGAATCTTCATCTTCCAACTTATGGAGACAGCATCTTCCACAGCCATCACAAAGAGACTCCCACTCATTCGAGCTCATCTGAGATAAAGTTTTATTTTCCCAAAAAGGTTTATCTAAATTTTCCAAAGTTTTTTTGCAAACTGCCATTAGCATTCGATACAATAATTATAAACTTATTGTAGAAAATAATCTTTCAATTCCAATAGCTACGCCTGAACAATTTGGAAGGCCATCTTTTATATCCTTTAAAAACTCCTCATCAACTAATGAGATTTGCTTTGATATTTTTTCTCTTTTATATATCTCAGTATTAAATCGATCTCGATATTCATTAGCAGTTTGTATCTCTTGATACCCGTTAGCAACCTCGACACCATTTAGATACAATTCAAAGCGATGAGCAACAGAGCCCTCAATTTTTGCAAGAGCTGCCTGCTCTTTTGGGTAGTCATAAATAAAACAAATAGGTATTTGCCTTATCTTTGGCTCAATAAGATGCACAAAAAGAAGGGTTTGAAGATCTTCAGCCCAGTCATAATTTGAGCTTAAACCTAGTGAATTTGCAATTTTCTTTAAACCCTTTAAATCACTATTTAATATATCAATATTACCGTATTCAAAAAAAGCTTGCGCATATGATATTTTAGTTATAGCCTCGGTCTTTCCAAGCGCAGCCAATAAATCTACAATGTTCTCCATCAAATGATGCATATCGAAGTCAATACGGTAGAACTCCAGCATTGTAAATTCGTTAGAGTTATTTTTTCCATATTCATTGTCTCTATAGACTTGGCAAATTTGAAATATATCTCCGCTTCCTTTAGATAAAAGTCGCTTCATTTCCAACTCGGGTGAGGTATGTAAATATAGTTCAGCTGACCTACAAATAGCCTGATTAACTTTCACCTCGATGCTATCAATATAAACATCAGTTGTGGGAGATAATAAAAGGGAAGGAGTTTTTACCTCAGTGACCTTATGAGAATAAAAAAACTCTCTAATTTTTATAATTAAATCTTGATATCGTACTAGGTTTTTTTTAACTTCGGACATGTCAACATGAATTAAGCGCGCCCTGAATACTCGTTTGTTCTAGTATCAACTTTAACCTTATCTCCGATACCAACAAACAAAGGAACCTGAACAACAACGCCTGTATTTAAAGTTGCCGGCTTACCGCCAGTTCCGGCTGTATCTCCTTTAAGGCCTGGGTCTGTATCGATTACTTCTAATATTACTTGAATTGGCGGAACTACTGTAATTGGATTATTATTCCATAAGGTAACAATACAATTATCTTGCTCCACTAAATAGTTTATTGCGCTTCCCATAGACTCTTCACTCAAGTCAAATTGCTCAAAGGATTCAGGCTCCATAAAATGCCATTTTTCGCCGTCAGTATATAGGTATTGCATTTCTAATTCCATAACATCGGCTCCCTCAAGTGATTCACCGGACTTGTAGGTCTTTTCAAGAGTTTTACCTGTTATAAGGTCTTTAAATTTAACCCGATTAAAGGCCTGCCCTTTGCCAGGCTTTACAATTTCATTATTGACAATTGAACATGGGTTTCCATCAAGCATCAATTTCATGCCATTTTTAAACTGGCTAGTGCTGTAATTCATATTATTTTGATCCTAAGAGTTTATAAGAAATAGTACTTGAATTTATAAATGAATATTTTAATAAAATATAAAAGAAATATATTCATAATTTTAAATAAAGCCAACAAAGCCAACAATCTAAGAATGTTAAAATACGCTTCCACATATTTTAACCCTAATATTTTAATTATATGCACATACATGAATACCAAGCAAAAGGCTTATTCAAGAAACATAATATAAATGTACCAAACTTTATAGTAGTTTCTAATAGCAGCGAAACTCAATCTGCTTGCGAGAAGCTTGGTGGTTCACTTTGGGTTGTTAAAGCTCAAGTTCATGCTGGAGGCAGGGGGAAAGGTGGAGGCGTCATTGTCTGCAGTAAAATACAGGATGCAGTTGATGCAAGTGCAAAATTAATAGGCACCAATTTAATCACTCCTCAGACTGATGCAAATGGGCAGCCTATCAATGAAGTGATTATTGAGGCTGGGCAAGACATCACTAAAGAATTGTACTTAGGGCTTCTTGTTGATCGCGCTTCAGAAACTATCACAATTCTCGCCTCGACAGAAGGAGGGATGGATATCGAAAAGGTTGCCTCTGAAACGCCGGATAAGATTATTAAAAAACAAATTGAACCCCTAGGTAATTTATCAACCAATGAATGCATCGATGTTGCTAAAAAACTTGGATTAGATTCATCTCTTCACGATCAGTTTGCTTCAGCACTTCTTGGGCTTTATGATATCTTTACTGAGAATGACGCCAACCTTATTGAGATAAACCCACTTATCATCACTGGTCAGAATGAAATAATGGCTCTTGATGGAAAAATTGACTTTGATGACAATGCTCTCTATAGAAATGAAACAATTGCCAGCCTCAGAGATATTGCTCAAGAAGATGAAAAAGAAAGAAGTGCAAGCGAATATCAATTAAATTATATCTCTCTGGACGGAACTGTAGGCTGCATGGTAAATGGTGCTGGTTTAGCCATGGCAACCATGGATTTAATTGAATATCATGGCGGTTCACCCGCTAACTTTTTGGATGTAGGTGGAGGAACAACTGCTGATAGAGTAGCAAAGGCCTTTGAAATCATTCAAAGTGGTAAAAATGTTAAGGCAATTTTAGTTAATATTTTTGGTGGAATAGTGCGCTGTGATCTTATTGCAAATGGCATTTTACAAGCAATAGAAAAAGTAGGATTAACACTTCCAATTATAGTAAGACTGGAAGGAACAAATGCGCAAGAAGGTCTTCAAATTCTAAATAGTAGTAACTTTAATATTATTACTGAGGCTGATTTAACAAAGGCCGCTAAACAAGCTGTGGAGATGGCCAAATGAGTGTACTAATTAACAAAGAAACTAGAGTTATTTGTCAAGGTTTTACTGGAAAGCAAGGCACTTTTCATTCTGAGCAATCAATTGCCTATGGCACAAAATTCGTTGGCGGCGTAACTCCTGGTAAAGGCGGTCAAACCCACTTAGATAAACCCGTCTTTAATTCTGTAATGGAAGCTATGAAAGAGACAGGTGCTAATGCCTCTATGATTTATGTTCCGCCTAGATTTGCATTTGCCTCGATAGTAGAAGCAATTGAAGCTGAGATTCCGGTCATTGCATGCATAACTGAAGGCATTCCTGTGCAAGATATGATTAAAATAAAAGCTATTATTGCAGGCAGTAAATCAACATTAATTGGCCCAAACTGTCCAGGAGTCATCACGCCAGATGAATGCAAACTTGGAATTATGCCTGGAAATATTCACAAGAGTGGTTCAGTAGGAATTGTCTCTCGCTCAGGAACTTTAACTTATGAGGCCGTTCACCAAACTACTCTCGCTGGTCTTGGTCAAAGCACTTGTATTGGAATAGGTGGTGATCCAGTTCAAGGAATGAATTTTATTGATTGCCTTAAATTATTTGAAAAAGATGATGATACTCATTCAATCGTGATGGTTGGTGAGATAGGTGGAAATGCTGAAGAAGAAGCTGCAGAGTTTATTAAATCTAATATTTCTAAACCAGTTATTTCATATATTGCTGGACTCACAGCACCCAAAGGAAAAAGAATGGGTCATGCAGGCGCAGTAATAAGTGGTGGATCTGGAGATGCTAAAAGTAAAATTCAAGCATTAGAAAATGCCGGTGTTAGTGTTGCGCCTACTCCAGCAATGATGGGGCAAACTCTACTTGAAGCTCTTTAAAAACAATGCATTCTTTTTTGATCAAGTAAATGAAAGTGATTAGAAATAGTAGATTTGCAGTTTCAATAATTTTTGCTATCAATGGCGTAGTTTTTGGGACGTGGGCATCTCGCATTCCAGAAATTTCAGATTTCCATAACTTATCACCCGCTATTTTAGGTTTATTAATATTTCTGCTAGGTTTATCAGCTGTGGTAGCTTTCTCGGTTTTTGGAAGAGCCGCAGACCGTTATGGTGCATCAATTGTAACAAAAAGAACTACTTGTTTGCTAATCCCACTCACCCTTATCTTTATAGCTTTTGCAAATTCAATATGGATGCTTATCGCAGCTGTCATTTTCTTTGGAGGAATTCATGGAGGTGATGATGTGGCCATGAACGCATGGGCTGCAGAAGTTGAGCGCAAGGATAATCGCCCATTAATGTCATCTTTTCACGCAATGTGGAGCTTAGGGGCTGGCATTGGAGCGGGGTCAGGGGTATTGACCGCTTACTTTAAAATTGGAATGCCAATGCACTTCACAATTACTTCAATTATAATTTTTTTAGTGATGTTGACTGTTTTAACCATTCCTTTTAAATCTATAAAGAAAGAAAAAGACAGTAAGGCTCCATTTATTTCAATCCCAAAAGGCGCCTTACTTCCTGTTGCCTTAATAACTTTCTGTGCCTCACTGGGGGAGGGCATGGTGGCAGATTGGAGCGCTATTTTTCTGAGAAGCATTACAGAGCTTTCTAATGGGAGTGCAGCCTTAGGGTTCACCGTCTTCTCTATTTGTATGTTTGCAATGAGACTTACGGGTGACAAAATAGCATTAAAGTTTGGCCCCTCTACAACAGCACGATACTCCGGATTAGTTGCTTTAGTAGGTTCTGTAGTTGTATTAACATTTGATTCACTCGTACCACTATTGATTGGCTTTGGCCTTATAGGGCTTGGTATTGCTGTCATCATTCCTCTAGCTTTTTCTCGCGCGGGTAAAGACAAAGAAATATCTCAGGGAGCCGCAATTGCTAGTATTGCCACGCTTGGATATGGGGGCATGCTTCTTGGCCCATTATTTGTTGGCCTTATTGCTGAGGTATCATCAATAAAGACAGGCTTCTTGCTTCTACCTATTCTAGCTTTCTTAATTTTTCTGCTCTCAAAGCACCTCTCTATTAAATCACTCTGATTTTTTCTCTAAAAGCATTGCATCTCCATAGCTAAAGAAACGATATTTCTGTTTAATAGCATGATGATAAGTCTCAAACATTTCCTCAAAGCCAATAAAAGCGCTCACCAACATTAAGAGTGAAGATTTGGGTAAATGAAAATTTGTAATCATAGCATCTACTATTTGAAATTTAAATCCAGGATAGATAAAAATATCTGTATCTCCCTTTTGATTTTTTAGCCTCCCATTATCAAATGCGGACTCTAATGTTCTTACTGCTGTTGTGCCTACTGCAATAACTCTTCCACCAAGAGCCTTTGCTTGCTCTATCTTGTCTATTGTTTCAGTAGAAATTTCATAATACTCGCTATGCATTTTATGGCTCTCAATATCCTCCACTTTGACAGGCTGAAAGGTACCTGCTCCGACATGAAGCGTTATGAATGCATGACTAATACCTTTTTTTTCTAGACTAGATAATAACAACTCATCAAAGTGAAGGCCTGCTGTAGGTGCCGCAACTGCGCCATCATTTTTTGCATAAACTGTTTGATACCGACTATGATCTTCTTTGGCATCGTCTCTATCAATATATGGTGGAAGAGGTATATGCCCAATTTCATTAAGTACGTTTAGAATAGAAAAAGACTCAAAGTCAACCTTATAAATACCATCATTTTTATCACATATTTTGAAGTAGCTTTGATTTTCAAGGATTATATAACTACCAATTTTTGGTGATCTACTTGACTTAATCATTACTAGTGCTTCATGTTCATTGACTAAACGCTCTACTAAAACTTCGACCTTGCCTCTGGAATCTTTATGGCCAAATAACCGAGCTGGTATAACCTTTGTATCATTAAGAATCAACAAGTCATTTGGCTTGAGATAATCACCTAATTGAGAAAAAGTAGAGTCGATCAAGCTATTTTTTTGAACCAATAGACGGGAATCAGTTCTACTTGCACATGGGTATTGAGCGATTAGGGACTTAGGCAAGTCAAAATCAAAGTCACTTAATTTCATTATTCACCTTAGAAGCATTAATCCGCTTTACTGCTGCATCAATTTTTTCTTTCTGAGCCTTGTCTTTTGCCATTTTATCTTTCAAGGCGATCATTTTTGCTTCCAGTAATTCAGACCTTTCCTGCTTGTTTCTTTCTAAACGTACTTCACGGAACTCAAATCTCCTTCTAGCCTTTTCTCTTTGGTCACTCTCTTGGATTTGTTTTTTATACAACTCATTATAGAATTGATAATAATCAACAAAAGGAATTTCAATGTTTGGTTTAATGTCAATCATATCAATACAATCTACTGGGCAAACTGGTAGGCATAAATCACAGCCTGTGCATTCTTCAGCAACAACTTGCGTCATAACTTTGGATGAACCTATAAAAGCATCTACTGGACAAGCCTTAATACACAAAGTGCATCCAATGCAGACTGCTTCATCGACCATGGCAATTTGCTTTGGCTTTGTTTCACCATGTGCTTCATTTAAAATCAAGGATTGCACATCAAGAAGTTCTGCTAAAGCATCAATCCCTTCCTGTCCTCCTGGAGGACATTGGTTAATTTCAGCATTACCATTTGCTATTGCCTCAGCGTATGGCCTGCAACCTTCAAAATCGCACTGGGTACATTGGGTTTGAGGCAAGATAGCATCTATTTGATCTACTAACGAGCTACCTTTGGTCTTGGCAGAATAACCTAAGCCAATATTGATTAAAAAATTCTCGTTCATATGTGCGTTAATTTTAAACTAAATATAGTTTATAGTCTCTATTCACTTTAAAGGTTACACTTCTTATGCTGCCTATTTTTTAGGTTATCTGCTATCTACTAGGATGGTAAATGTGCTGTTGTTAAAAACTAGATTTTGCCCAAGATAGTTTTAGGATTCGACAAATGCTCGCTCAATAACAAAGTGTCCAGGCTGAATATTACGCGCCTCAATGAAATCTTTAGATTTAAGCATGTCCACTAACTCCTTAAGCATACTAGGGCTTCCACAGATCATAAAGCGATCATCTTCCAAATTGGGATAGGGCTGCTTCAAATCTAAAAATAGCTTACCACTACTCATTAGTGTAGTAAGGCGGCCGTTGTTTTTAAACGGCTCACGAGTAACTGTCGGGTAGTAAACTAGCTTCTCTCGCACTATCTCTCCAATATACTCATCATTTGGCAAAATGTTTTCAATATAGTCAGCATAGGCCAGCTCAGAAACTTCCCGCACTCCATGAGCCAGAATGACTCGGTCAAATTGATCATAGATTTCTGGATCTTTAATAATACTCATAAACGGCGCTAAACCTGTTCCAGTACAAAGCAAGTAAAGGTAACGCCCAGGAAGCATATTATCTGGAATTAAAGTTCCCGTGGAGCGTTTTCCAACAAGTACCTCATCCCCTACGGCAAGATTTTGTAGCTTGGAAGTGAGAGCGCCATCTTGCACTTTAATACTATAAAACTCAAGCTCATTCTCATAATTGGCGCTGGCGATACTGTAAGCACGCATCAATGGCTTTCCATCAGAGGGAAGACCAATCATAGTAAAGTGGCCATTTTTGAAGCGGTAACCTGGATCACGAGTAGTTCGGAAGCTAAATAATGTGTCATTCCAATGATGCACATGGGTTACTCGTTCGGTTATTAATGTCGACATATAGACCTTCCTTGAATCATGAATTGCATAACATTATCTGTTAATGAATTTTAGTAAAATTATACTAGGAAATTATTTCTTTAGACCAAGTCCTGAAATATACTTGCTAGTCTCTAAAGCCTTTCAACTCCTTCCAAAAGAGATTCTATCCCAAGCCCTCTCGTGAAAGTAGTATAAGAACATTTTAGTGAGAACCTCTATAGAGCCTATTGAAGCTGCTATAGCAATACTATGCGTAATTAAATATGAAATTAAAATCGTATCGCATGAAGCCAATATTCTCCATGAGACTGATTTACCAATAGATCTAGATTTCTTATCTCTCACAACCCCTCCCAAGAAAAAACTTTAAAAAATTAGTACTTTTTCTGAAGCCCTGAATTGTTTGCAGCCTCTTGATAACAAATACTAAACCCATTAGCATAATCTTCTTCATTCACCCCTACATATGAATCAAGCAATACATAACTCGTAACTCCAGACCTAATCATAAATTGCAATTGATCTAAGTGGGCATTAATGCCAATAATTTCACCTGTAAATTGCCACCTCTTGCTTAATAAATAAGCCTGAGAATAGCCTCTACCATCATCAAAATTATTAAAATCTAGGACTATTAGCTTTATAAAATCAAGCTCATCTTTAATCAAAGATACATCGTCTGAAGGACCAACAATAATTCCTACAGCAAGTTTTGATAGCTTATCAAAACTTTCAATCCATTCTTGAAACAACACAAGGTTAACGCTTTCATAATCTTTGTTTAGTATGCTTTCTATTTGAAGAATTTCACTCATAGACCTTCTCCTTAAATGGGGCAATACCTATTCTTTTAAAGACATCGGTAAATCTCTCCTGATCTATGCGATTCTTTAGATATACATTAACAATAATTTCTACGGCATCAATAATATTTTCACCACTTACAGAAGGACCCAATTTCTTTCCTATAACAGTTTCATGAAGTGTCTCTCCTGCTAAAGTTATTTGATAATACTCTTCGCCATTTTTTTGCATACCTAATAAGCCAATATCAGCAATGTGATGATGTGCACATGAGTTTTCACATCCAGAGATATTAATATTTAAATCACCTATATCGAGTAGAGTTTTCATATCATTAAAGCGCTCTTGAACTCTTGTAGCTATAGGAATAGATACAGCCTTAGCCAAATCACAGTAATCTCTTCCAGGGCAGGCTACTATCTGCGCAAGGGTGCCTTGGTGAGGGCTAGCTAAACCATATTTCTCAAGCGATTGCCACAAATCATAAACTTGGTCTTTTCTCACATATGGGAAAACTATAGTTTGTCGTTTGGTTGTTCTAAGCTCACTTGCGCTATATTTCTCCCCCAAGTCGGCAAGTATCCTCATCTGCTCAGAAGTTGCATCACCAGGAGCTGCTCCTAACTTCGTAAGCGATATATTAACAATACTGAAGCCATTAATTTTGTGACTACGAACATTATTTTTCTTCCAAATGCTGTAATTAAAGTCAACTTTTTCTTCAAAGCCACCTAAATTTATTGACTTAATTGGTAAAGCAAAGTCTTTTTTTAGCTGCTCTAATTCAACTAGATTTAATTTTAAATTTGGATCATTTTTGGTTTGTTGCCAGTCCTCATCAACTAACCGAGAAAATTCATCAGCCCCGAGTTCACGCACTAAAAACTTGATTCGCAATTTTTTCTGGTGATCACGTCGACCTTTTAGATTGTAAACCCTCATGGTGGACTCGAGATAACTAAGAATATCCTCAACTTTAACAAAAGATGCAGTTTCGGCTGCAATCATAGCTGCTGCGCCAAGACCACCTCCAACAAAAACACTGAAACCTAATTGATCTTCGCTGTTTCTAACTAACCTTAAACCAAGGTCATGAATTCTTAATGCAGTTTCGTCTAGTTTTGCTCCATTTATAGCAATTTTAAACTTCCCTGGCAACCATGAAAATTCTGGATGAAGGTTAAACCAGCGACGTATTAATTCGCAATAAGGTCTTGCATCTTCGATTTCACCATCTGTTAACCCTGACAAAGGATCAGCTGTTATATTTCTTGTAGCTTTTCCACTTGTTTGAATTGCATGAAGACCTTCATCTGAAAGATCACGTAACAAATTAGCTATCTCAGGAAGCTCAATCCAATTAAATTGAATGTTTTGTCGAGTTGTAAAGTGCCCAAAGCCTCTATCGTATTTATCTGCCACATCAGCAAGCGATCTTAGCTGAGTAGAACTAAGCGTTCCATATGGAATCGCTACTCTTAACATATGCGCATGAAGCTCCATATAAAGACCATTTCTTAGCCTCAGGCTTCTAAACTTGGCATCATCTAAGTCACCAGCTAAGTGTCGTTTTAATTGTTTTTCAAATTGATTGACTCGCTCAACTAGAAAATTACTATCTTCAGGGCTATATTGATACATCTTTTTTTGTTTTTTAAAATATGATGCAAATTATAGTAAAATATTCTATATAAATAGATAATGTTTAGTAATAAAGAATAATATTTTGACTTTAATATATAATATAGAATAATATTATAAAAATTTCCAGTATAAGGTGAAATTATGGATGCTATTGACATTAAATTATTAGAGCTTCTCCAGCACAACGCAGAATTAACCATTCAAGAGCTTTCAAAAGAAGTTCACTTATCAACCACTCCCTGCTGGAAAAGAATCAATCAACTAAAAAATAATGGTTACATCAATAAAACAGTCTCGCTTGTCGATCGAAAAAGAGTCGGTGCTAATGTTACTGCAATGGTATCTGTAACTGTAAATAACCATAATCAAGAAAGAATTAGTATTTTTGCAAAAATCATTCAAGATATACCTGCGGTGATAGAATGCTATCGTATGAGTGGTGAAACAGATTATCTGCTTAAGGTTGTGGTCAGCGATATCGAAAGTTACGATACTTTCTATAAAAATTTAATTGAGAAAGTTCAATTTCTTAAAGTTACTTCAAATTTTGCCATCGAAGAAATTAAAAGCACTACTGAAATACCTTTAACTAAATTGCAACAACAAGCTAATAAATAGACTACAGGACAAAAACTTTTAAAAGTCCAATGATACAAACTACTAGCAGCGAACTTCCCATCCATCGTTTAAATTTTGTATCATTTTCAATAATTTGATCGTGAACCTTAAGGCCAATATAATGGCCTAATCCTGCTACTGGAATTAGTAACAATGAAAACTGCCAGTCGATATAAACTCCAGCCATTAAAAACGCAGCCATCTTTATTGATACTAGCAGAAACCAAAGAACAAATAGTGTATTTCTTAGTTTTTTGACTTCAATATTCTGCGTATAAATAGCAACAAGTAGCGCGCCCCCATTCAATGAAGTTCCTGAGATGTACCCTGCTAAAATCAATAACAGGCGATTTACCCAGTTCTTTTCTGAAGCGATTTGACTGTTTAGTATCCAAGTGATTGCATAAAAACTTGTTATTGAATATACAATTACTGTCATTACTATCGGTGGCAAGCTAAGCAGTCCGATTACGCCTACAATTTTTGCCGGAAGAATCCATGGGATAGATTTCTTTAAGTAACTCCAATCAACCTGTTTTAATGAATTGGAAAGCGTGATGCTTGAGAAAAATAAAAGGTGTATCCCTATGATTGGAAGCCAGTCAATTGGTGACCCACCAACCAACATTAAAATTGGCAATCCAATAACTGCGCCGCCAAATCCTAGGCCTGTTCTAACAAAGCCAATCCACGTAAATATCAGCGCAATAATAACAATTTCTACAGAAGTAAAACTCATAGCGTTAAATGGAATTAATAAAAACCAATACTGTAATTACAAAGTAATTACTTAGATTTGATTACATCTGCTAAATAATTTGCAGATTCAGTAGCTAACTCTAAATCATTACACTCAACCATAACTCGAACCAAAGCCTCTGTCCCTGAATTTCTAATAAGAATTCGTCCCGTATCTGACAGTTTAGACTCTATATAAGAAATAGCATCTGCTAGCTTTGAATTATTTTTTAAATCTACATCAGAATCAGTTTTAATATTTAAAAGAACTTGAGGATACTTAGTCATTTTACTTTTGAGGTCATAAAGGGTTTCGCTTGTCTTAGAAATAACCTCTAACACCTGCAAAGCAGCAATGATAGCATCACCCGATGTTGATTTATTAAGGCAAATAATATGTCCAGAGCCTTCACCACCAAGAATAGCATTATTGTTTATTAACTCGTCCATGACGTGCCTGTCACCAACATCAGCTTCAATGAAAGTAAGTCCAAGCTCTAAAAGAGCTTTCCGCACTCCCAAATTAGTCATCTTTGTTCCAACAACTGTATTGGATTTAAGACCACCATTATTGCTCCAAGCGCTTGCGATAATATATACAAGCTCGTCCCCGTCAACCTTTTCACCCAGATGATCAACCATTATTAACCTATCACCATCACCATCGAAAGCAATTCCTAGATTTGCACTTTGCTTTAAAACTTCGTGTTGGAGTTGTCTTGTATCTGTAGCTCCACAATCTCGATTAATGTTATACCCATCAGGCGTATTATTAATCATAATTATTGTGGCGCCTAATTCTGTAAACACATCTTCCGCAATATGGTAAGTTGCACCATTTGCGCAATCAATTATAATTTTAAGATTTGATAAATCACATGTTTTGTCAAATGTTGATTTACAAAATTCAATATATCTCCCTAACGCTTGTCCATATCGCTTTGCTTTCCCAATAGCCGCAGAATTTACACTGATCATAGGTGTTGCAAGCTTCTTTTCTATTGCTTTTTGCACATCATCACTTAGCTTTACGCCTTTACTTGAAAAGAATTTGACGCCATTATCTTGGTAAGGATTATGAGATGCACTTATAACAACTCCCGCAGTAGCTCCAAACGCTTGAGTGAGATAAGCTATTGCTGGAGATGGCATAGGACCTAACATACCTACATTAACCCCTGCTGATAAAAAACCAGCTTCAAGTGCTGATTCAAATAAATAACCTGACACTCTAGTATCTTTTCCAATGATCACACTGGCACTTCCACTTTCGCGCAAAACAGATCCTACAGCCCAGCCAACTTTTAACAAAAAGTCTGCAGTTATAGGCTCTACTCCGACTTCACCTCTAATTCCATCAGTACCAAAAAAATTATTCAAAACTACTCCCTAAAATTTTGTATTTGTTCCCAAACTTTGAGCGCATCCTTGGTCTCAGAAACATCATGTACTCTAATAATGTCAGCACCATTCTCAGCTGCAATTAATGCAGCAGTAACACTTCCAATGAGTCGCGAATCAACATCCTTATCTCCTAATAACACTCCAATCATTGATTTTCGCGAGAGTCCAGCTAGAATTGAAACTCCAAAATCATGAAACTCAGAAAGATTTTTCAATAAAGCTATATTATGACCTAAGTTCTTACCAAAGCCAAACCCTGGGTCAATGGTTATAGAGCTGAGTGGAATGCCTACACTCTTACAAGCTGCAATTCGTTCGTGAAAAAACTCTTTAACATCCTTGACAACATTATCATATGTTGGGTTGGCTTGCATGCTTCTTGGATTGCCTTGCATATGCATTAAGCAGACCTCAGCACCTAGCTTGGCTGCCATCTGAAGGGCGCCCTCTGATCTCAGTGCATTGACATCATTAACAATACTTGCTCCTGCAGCAAATGCCTCTTTCATTACAACTGGCTTAGAGGTATCAATTGATATTGGCACATCGATATTGCCATTCAAAGCCTCAATTACAGGCATAACTCGTCTTAATTCGTCATCTAAAGAAACTTCAGGAGCTCCTGGCCGTGTAGACTCACCACCAATGTCAATAATTCCAGCGCCTTCAGTTACCATCAATTGAGCCTGAGTCACCGCGCTCATTGAGTCTAAAAACAAACCTCCATCTGAAAAAGAGTCAGGCGTAATATTTAAAACGCCCATGATGATTGGCTGATTTACCATCATCACATCACCAGTTTATGCAAACTGTTCAGTACTTCCGTCGGATTCTGGCTTCTTATCTGAAGAAGGTTTTGAGCTCTCAGCTTCTCCCCTTCCAGTACCAAGTTCCGATGACGCTTCTTCTGAGTCTACAACCTCAGCAGGCTCTCGCATTGGAATTCTAGCCATTAAGTCATCAATCTGATTGGTATCAATTGTTTCAAATTCAACCAAGGCAGCAGCCATAGCATCAAGTATATCTCTGTTATCTTCAAGAATTTTGTAGGCTAATGAATAATTAGTGTCTATTATTTTTCGTATTTCACTATCTACTTTAGTAAAAGTGTCATCTGAAATATGCTTGTGTTTTGTGACTTGGCGACCTAAAAATACTTCTCCCTCCTCTTCACCATAGGACATTGGCCCCATGACGCTTGACATACCCCATAGCTTGACCATTTTATGAGCGATTTCAGTTGCACGCTCGATATCATTACTAGCTCCTGTAGTTACAGCATCCTCTCCAAAAACAATCTCCTCTGCAATACGGCCACCAAACAATGATGCAACTTGGCAGTTAAGTTTTCTTTTAGAAATACTATAGCTATCTTTTTTAGGTAAGAACATAGTCACACCTAAAGCCCTTCCTCTAGGAATAATACTTACTTTATATACTGGATCGTGCTCTGGAACTAATCTTCCAACAATCGCATGGCCAGCCTCATGAAAAGCTGTCATTTCCTTTTCAGATGCATCCATGACCATTCCTTTGCGCTCTGAACCCATCATGATTTTATCTTTCGCTTTTTCAAACTCACTCATTCCGACTAATTCCTTACTCAGACCTGCGGTAATTAATGCAGCTTCGTTTGTCAAATTAGCCAAATCAGCTCCCGAAAATCCGGGCGTACCTCTTGCAATGTCGAGTGATTTGACATTTTTTGCAATTGGTAATTTTCTCATGTGGACTTTTAAAATAGCGTTACGACCATTTATATCAGGCAATCCAACAGTCACTGTTCGGTCAAACCTTCCTGGCCTTAATAAAGCTGGGTCTAAAACATCAGGCCTGTTAGTTGCCGCAACAACAATAATACCTTCTGACCCCTCAAAACCATCCATTTCAACCAACATTTGGTTAAGCGTTTGTTCGCGCTCATCATGTCCACCGCCCATTCCTGCACCACGCTGACGACCTACGGCATCAATTTCATCAATAAAAATGATACAAGGTGCATTTTTTTTGGCTTGTTCAAACATATCTCGAACTCGAGATGCGCCAACACCAACAAACATTTCCACAAAGTCAGAGCCAGAGATAAAAAAGAAGGGAACATCCGCTTCACCGGCAACAGCCTTAGCTAGTAATGTTTTACCTGTTCCTGGAGGGCCAACCATAAGAACACCTTTAGGGATTTTTCCACCTACCTTTGTAAATTTTGAAGGATCAGAAAGAAAGTCCACTAGCTCACTCACCTCTTCTTTAGCTTCATCAACTCCAGCAACATCTTCAAAAGTAACGTGTGACTCATCCTTAGTAATAAGGCGCGCCTTAGACTTTCCAAATGACATGGGATTGTTTTTTCCACCCATAGCCCCACCTGCACCTTTCATTGTGTACATAATGACGCCTATAAGTAATAGTATAGGTGCGAGCGAGATGAGCAGTTGTTTGATAAAACTTTCTCTTGCAGGAGGCGTAGCTTGAACAGAAACACCATTATTTAATAGGTCTCCCATTAGCCCAAGATCTCCTGGACTATAAGTATCAAACTTTTCACCAATCGCTGTAACACCACTAATATTGCTACCAGCTATCTTGACACTAGAAACATTGCCTTGTTTAACATTTTGGATAAATTGAGAATAACTTATCTCATTTGTTTCATCCTTAACACTAAACTGACCAAAAAGAGAGGCAAGTACACTGCCTAGGACCAACCATAGTAAAATATTCTTATACATATTTTTAAATTTAACCTGAATTAGAAATGTAAATATACCCTATTGATTTATTATATATAGGGCTTGATGGCATTTTTCAAGGTTTAATCAATATATTTTATAACTATGACATAATGATTATCTGTAGGTTAAAACTTCTTTAGTTGCATTATTTCATAACCTGTTTTCTTAAAAAGCATGAACATTAAACCCGAACAACTCCAAAATCACCTCTCAAACCAACCTGCATCTCTTTATTTTGCTTTTGGCTCTGAGATACTTTTGGTTGAGCAATCTCTAACAACTATAAAAGATGCAGCTAAAAAGCTTGGATTTAATGAGCGCTTTAGATTTGATATTGATGGTAATTTTTCTTGGGATGCTATCTTTAATTTAATTTCTAGCCCTTCACTTTTCGCGGACAAGCGAATCATTGAATGTCGACTTACAACAGGAAAAATTGGAGTCAAAGGCTCTAAAGCACTTTCTGAGCTAACCGAAAACCTTCCAGATGACATTATGCTAATTATCTCTTCTGGAAAGCTAGATATGGCGCAACAAAAAAGCAAATGGTTTAAAGCCCTTGATAAAAAAGGAGTGATTATTCAGCACTGGGAGGTTCAAAGCGAACAACTTGTTGGATGGATTGTTAATCATATGTCTCAGCTTGGTCTTAGCTCAAGTAACGAAGTAGCAAATGCTATAGCTTATTGCACTGAAGGAAACCTTCTTGCTACTATGCAAGAGATACAAAAGCTTCAAATTGCATACCCAGATGGAAATATTGATCTTAATGAGTATTTAAGTCAAATTGATCAGCAATCTCAATACACAGTTTTTGGAATGATTGATGCTGCGCTTAAGGGTGACACGGATAAAGTAAATAAAATTTTCAGCTCCCTTGTTGACGATTCAACGCCTCCAGTAATCTTAATTTCATCGCTCTACCGTGAAATAAAAAACTTAGTTAGCATGTCAATTGAACTTAAAACCAATCAAACAATTGATACAATTCTTAATAATCATCGAGTTTGGCAAAAAAGGAAGCCACTGATATCATTTGCCCTGAAAACTCATAGTTACCAGCAACTCCAAAAACTACTTTTAGCACTGGGGCGTATTGACCGCTCCCTCAAAGGCATGGATAATCTTAACGTTTATGATGAACTACAGGCTGTAGTCATTACTTTATCGGGGAAAAATAGTGGGCTCAATAGCTGAATTAATATCTAACATAGGTCAAAAAGCCAAAACTGCCTCCAATACTCTGCGCCTCGCCAATACAGATACAAAAAATGCTGCATTACTAAATATTGCTCTTGAAATACAAGAAAATAAGCAAACTATCCTTGATGCAAACTCTTTAGATATTAAGGCAGCACAAAAAAATAATATTGATTCGGCGCTTTTGGATCGATTAATGCTTAGTGATGAAAGACTTGAAAGTGTTATTGAGGGCCTTAATCAAATCGTCTTATTAAATGACCCTATTGGTGAAGTTTCGGACTTAAAAACAAGGCCTAGCGGGATTAAAATTGGAAAGATGATGGTGCCACTTGGCGTTATTGGAATAATTTATGAATCTCGCCCCAACGTCACTATTGATGCGGCGGCTCTTTGTATTAAATCTGGTAATGCTGTCATCCTAAGGGGTGGATCTGAAGCAATTAACTCGAATATGGCTTTTTATAGTTGTATTAAAAAAGGGCTAGAGAAAGCCGGGCTCAATCCAAACTCCGCTCAACTTATTGAGGTTACTGATCGCGAAGCGGTTACAGAGCTTGTTAAAGCTAGTGACTATGTTGACGCTATTATTCCAAGAGGCGGAAAGGGACTTATAAAAAATGTCAGCAGCAATGCTAGAGTTCCAGTTATAAAGCACCTTGATGGTGTTTGTCATACCTACCTAGATATCGATGCTGACCCTCAAAAGGGAATTGATATTGCATTTAACGGCAAAACGCGTCGATATGGAGTGTGTAATGCTACCGAGACTCTCCTTGTTCATGAAGGTTTTGATCCAAAAGCACTATCCAGACTTATAGAGCTCTTCATTGAAAAAGAAGTTGAAATACGTGGCTGCGAAAAATCACAAAAATTATCTAGTGCTATTAAAAAAGTAACGGAAGATGACTGGTACGAAGAGTATCTAGCGCCAATTCTTTCAATGAAAATTGTTGAATCGGTTGACGAGGCTATTTCTCATATCAACAAATACGGCTCATCTCATACCGATGCAATCGTAACTGAGAATGATGAAAATTCAAAAAAATTCTTATCTGAAGTTGACTCATCCTCGGTCATGGTTAATGCGTCAACTGGATTTGCTGACGGTTTTGAATATGGATTAGGCGCAGAAATAGGAATAAGTACTGGTAAATTTCATGTCAGGGGGCCAGTTGGGCTTGAAGGCTTGACATCACAAAAATATATCGTCATAGGTGACGGACAAATAAGGCCATAGAGAGTAAATACAATGACAATTAATGAAACGCTAGTGATTATTCAACGAGGAACTGAAGAAATTTTACCTCTAGAAGAGCTAAAGAAAAAACTTGAAAAAAACAAACCACTAAGAATTAAGCTAGGAATGGATCCAACCGCTCCAGACCTTCATCTTGGGCATACAGTTGTCATCAACAAAATGAAGCAGCTTCAAGATCTCGGTCATGAAATTATTTTTTTGATTGGAGACTTTACCGGCATGATTGGAGATCCAACTGGAAAAAACATTACTCGAAAGCCGTTAACAAAAGATGAGGTCCTAGAAAATGCTAAAAGCTATGAAGACCAAGTCTTCAAGATACTTGACAAAGACAAGACAAAGATAGCTTTTAATTCTGAATGGATGGGCAAAATGAGCTCGTCAGAAATGATTTCTCTTGCATCAAAGCAAACAGTTGCCAGGATGCTTGAGCGTGATGACTTTTCGAAGCGATACAAATCTGGCCAACCAATTTCAATACATGAATTTTTATATCCGCTAGTTCAAGGCTTTGATTCTGTTGCGCTTCAGGCAGATATTGAGCTTGGTGGTTCTGACCAGAAATTCAACCTGCTGGTTGGTAGAGATCTTCAAAAACAAGCAAATATGGAGCCTCAAGTCATTCTTACTATGCCAATATTAGAGGGGCTTGATGGTGTTCAGAAGATGAGCAAGTCATTGGATAACTATATCGGTATTGATGAAGCTCCTGACAGCATGTTCGGAAAGCTGATGTCGATTTCGGATGAACTCATGTGGAAATACCTCGAACTTTTAAGTTTTGAATCACTCGAAACTATTGAGTCCTGGAAGCAGGAAGTTGAGAATGGTGAAAATCCAAGAAATATCAAATTTCGTCTTGCAGAAGAAATTATTACGCGCTTTCATGATAATGATCAAGCTAAAAAAGCGCAGCAAAACTTTATCGATCGATTTGCAAAAAATAAAATCCCAGATGACATGGATGAATTCACTTTTCCAAAGGGAACTAAGATTGCAAATTTATTGAAAGACTCTAACCTTGTAACTTCAACATCTGAAGCATTTCGAATGATTAAGCAAGGGGCTGCAAAGATGGATGGTGAAAAGATAAGTGATAAAGATTTGACTCCTGTCGTGGGAACGTCAATCTACCAAGTAGGTAAAAGAAAGTTTGCTAGAGTCACAATTAGCTAATTTTACTTAATCAAGAGTATAATAGAGCTATCTGGGGATGACATGGCTTCGACGAGGAGTTGGATTTCAAGGATGCATGTCGAGGACAAAGATTGCTCGTAAAAACGTTCTTTAAATAATAGTTGCAAACGAAAACAACTACGCTTTAGCAGCATAATGCTAACCGTTACTTGAGAGTCGTCTGTACTTTTGGGATAACGGTCGCTTACAGACTCGCCACTATTGTTATTTTAGGATAATAGGGTTAAAACTTAATCTAAAATCGCTTTCTACATCCCTGTTGGTCGGGTGGTAAAAAGTTAACTCAATAGACCTTTACTAAACATGTAGACTTCTTGACTGAAAGTTTTCGGACGGGGGTTCAATTCCCCCCATCTCCACCAAATATCACTTTTGTTTCTATTTATTCTCTAATAGTAAAACTCTATTGTTGAGACTGAAACATCAGATGTGAAATCACGGCCATAAGCTGTAATACTAAAGCTTCTTATATTTTTAGCATCTAACTTTGAAGTATTGTAACGCTTACGTTCAAATTTATTAAAAGGCAGATCTATCATTTTCCAATCAGAATCAGCTTGGAAGGTCGCAGAATAATAGTCTCCATAATAGGCTCTATCATTAGTTATTATATGGATATCATAAGTTTCGCCATTACCTCTTACGTTGAGGCGAACGCCCTGAAGATTTTTGCCATCTTTTTCAGAATTTGCAAATGAAATTCCTGAGCGTAATTGAATAAAGCCGCCATTATTTCTTGTGCTTACATTACCTGTAAGTCTTACATAATACATTTCTCCGTCTTGCTCAAGAATAACTTTACCATCAGAAACACCGCCCATCACTCGATCACTAACGTATTGCCAGTATCTTCCGCTATCGGCATTGAATGGAAATGAAAGGTCTTCAACAGCAATCGCTTTCGAGTTAATAGTAATCATAACTATTAAGGATAAAAAATAACTTATTTTTGAAATTTTTAACGAATTTTTAAACATATAAGATAATAGTTAGAATGCTAGGCTAATAACTTTGACAATGAATCCACCAACAACTTTGCATTGTCCTGAGTAAAGACTAAAGGAGGTTTTATTTTAATAACATTATTATGTGGCCCATCAGTACTGAGAAGTATGCCAATTTCTTTCATTTTATCAGTAATCAACTTTGCCTTTTCTGTTGCCGGTTTCAGGGTTTTTCTGTCTTCAACCAATTCGATTCCAATAAATAATCCAGCGCCTCGAACATCACCAATCAATGAAAATTTATCTTTTAATAAACACAACTCTGAGAACAAATAATTTCCTACATTTAGGGCATTCTGCTGCAACCCCTCCTGTTCGATTACATTGAGAACAGAGAGTCCAATTGCACAAGAAACTGGGTTGCCACCAAAGGAATTGAAATACTCCATGCCATTATTAAAGACGCTTGCTATTTCAGCTGAAGTTACAACAGCTGCTATCGGATGGCCGTTACCCAGCGGTTTGCCAATTGTGATGATGTCTGGGATGACTTCTTGTGTCTCAAACCCCCAATAGGCAGAGCCCACTCTGCCCAAACCAACCTGAACCTCATCACTGATACAAACTCCAGAGGACGCCCTTATCCATTTATATGACTCCGCTAAAAAATCATTTGGTAACGGGATTTGCCCACCACAACCTAACATCGATTCAGCTATAAAGGTTGAACCCTCACCCTGCTTATTAATTGCCTCCTGAACCGCTTGGGCATATTGTTTTCCCGCCGTTTTTGGGTTATTAAATTCACCCCTGAATAAGTCTGGCATCGGAACAACTTCAACATGTTTTGGCTTTCCCTGCCCACCCTTACTATTAAATTTATAAGGACTGATATTGATTAGAGAGTCAGTATTTCCATGGTAGGCGTGATCTAGGACAATTGCGCTATCACTACCGGTATATGCTCTGGCCATTCTTAAAGCCAGCTCGTTCGCCTCACTACCCGAATTTACAAAATAACAAATGGACAAGGGTTTAGGTAATTTTCTGCAAAGCTTCTCAGCCAACTCAACAATATTATCATGCAGGTAGCGAGTGTTAGTATTTAATAGTTGATTCTGCTCGTGAGCCGCCTGGATAACAGCAGGATGGCAATGCCCAACATGACTGATATTATTAACACAATCTAAATACTCCTTGCCTTTTTCATCATACAAATATTGCCCCTCCCCCCTGAGTATTTTTAGTGGCTCTGAATAAGCCAGAGAGAGTGACGGCCCCAGGTGTTTTTTCCTCAACTTCAATGTATCTTTTTTTGATTTCACTTTTTAATATATTTTAAAATTACTTAATTCTTTGTCAGCAAAATTTTTCAGAAATGTCCATGCATATGGCTCAGTAACAGAAATATACTTGTTTTCAGGAAATAGTTTTTTTCGGTAGTTCGCTGTTACCACGCTAAAACACGCACGTACACAAACAAGATGAATGAGTGACTCAATTTCTTCGTCTCTTAATGGATAAACTGATTGAAATCCCTGCACAACCGACTTGATCTTCGTCTCAGGCTCTGCTTCTTCTAGAATAAGATAAGTGATGGCAACCGCTAATTCGCTTGCTAAAAAAGTATGCGCCATATCACCAAAATCAATAACGCCAGATATGTGGCCATTGTCATTTAGAAGTACATTGTAATCATTGCCATCATTATGAATATACTGGGTACGTAAATATTTTTCATTCGGCACAATGTTTAACTGATAATTTGCAATAAAATGACGCACTACAGCTTTATCAGACTCACTATCAATATAGTCTAAATGACTTTTCAAAAAGTCAATATTTCTAACATCCCATATCCATTTACGCTTTAAATCTGGATAATCAAACTCTCGAAAAGCAACGTCCAACTTACCCATAAATGCGCCAAATTCTTCCAATAAGAAAGGCTCAGGATTCTCAACGTCCTTTATAAAGTGTCCTGCTAAAAAAGATTGTAGGCGAATAAAACAGCCATTATGCCGACTAATAAATTTACCATCTACAGTCTGAATCGTACTTGGTACTTGTATAGAGGAATCAAAGTTGGCAATATGCTTCAAACTAGCGACCTGTAACTTAATGAGCTCAACATCCTCCGCCGGATTTGAAATCTTTAATACAAATTCCTTGCCATCTTCACGTTTCAAATAAAAATTCTGATCTCGCTCACTATCCAAGACTTTAACTGAGACTTCAAAACCGTATAATGTTTTTGCTATTTGGTGGGCTTCAGACGGGCTAAATCTTGATGGGGGAAAAGATATAACAGACATAAGTATAAAGTTACCAAAAAAAAGTAAAGCCAGTAAGGCTGACAATTTTATCAAACTCTAGGCCTTGATATTGGCTTGTTTGGTGTTTGCTTTTCTTTCAGATTATGTCTTTAACAGACCCTAGTTATGGCTCTCAGAAGTTAAAAGATTAGGTGAAGTTATTAATGTTAATTAGTTGATTCGTGATTGAATCTGTAATCATCATCTTGCCAAACAAGTATTGGCTTGTCATCTTCATTAAACTCACCAATCTTAATAGGAACATATGTATCAAATACCATTCCAAATCCTTCTACTGCTCGAACTATTCTGGCTGAAGTTAATTTGTCGGCTTTAACATCATTACCAATAAGAATAAATAGTTCTTCCATATCCTCAGCAAGCATATTAATACCAACTGTATGGTCGTGGTAAATCTTATCGTTATAACTTAATAGAAAAGTAACTAGATATTTACGCATAATCTATCCCTTATTTTTTTCTAAATACTGTGATAATTACTTGGTCACTTCCATGGTCTTTATCTGGATTATTTCCATAAACATCTACTTCATGGAAAATTGGCTTAGTAATATTTTTTTTAATTTCTATAAATTTTTTATCAAAACCAGCTTTTTTAAATAACTTATAGTGAATCGTAAAAACAAAAAGACCGCCAGAGCGGGTAACCCTTAAGAGCTCATCTAATACATTTGGTCCAACATGTCCATGAGTAAAAGTTCCTGCACTTACAATTGCTCCATAATGATTATCATTTATCAACAATCTTTTAGTTAAGTCTGCCTCGATTATTTTTGAATAACAATTTTTTATTCTAGCAATATTTAGCATTTCAGGAGAAATATCAATAGCATCTACTTCTTTTGAATTCAGATTTAAGCACTCTCCAATTAGTCCTGTTCCTGCACCAACATCAAGGATAGGAGTATCTTTATTATTAGAATATTTAGCAAAATATTTTGCTATTTCTATTGGAGAGCGGTAGTCATTTTGCTTAGCAAAATCATCATCATATGTAGATGCCCAAGTTTTATATAAATTTATAGAATCCTCAGGAGTCTTTAATGAATACGCATCTTTTAAACCTTTTTTTTTAGTCATCCTAAGATTGTATATCAATTAGAACTAAAGTCCAAACTTCGTTTGATATGTGAGGGAGGTATTATTAATACTTAGCCGAGTTCAATGAGCCTCCCTCCGAACCATTCAAAATCTGTATATATACAAAGGTGGTACAATTTGATGTTTTAAATTTAGTGTAAACAAACGATGCATAAGCCCTATATCCATTTCAGTCGAGAAGAATTTTCAGAACGTCAGAAAAAAACACGCAAACTTTTGCAAAAGCTTGAACTGGATGGTTTACTAATATTCAAAATCGAAGATATGTACTGGTTAACTGGATATGAAAGTGATGGTTTTTGCATTTTTGGTAGTATGTTTATCGGTACAGATGGTGCTTTGACTCAACTTGCACGACCAGCTGATTTGGGAAATCTCTCCTATTCATCAATCTGTGAGGATATACGGA
>CAJQTP010000001.1 GCA_905620445.1 uncultured Candidatus Thioglobus sp. | reverse complement strand
ACATTCAAGATTATCTATATTAGATTTATCCAAAAATGGTTCTCAACCGATGTTTTCTAGTAGCAACAGATTTGTTACAGTGTTTAATGGAGAGATCTATAATCATGGCGATTTAAGAGCACAAATAAACAGTGGTAATTCTTCTTTTCAGTGGAATGGATCTTCTGACACCGAAACTCTTGTTGCTGGATTTGAAAAGTGGGGAGTTTTGCAAACCTTAGAGAAGTGTGTTGGCATGTTTGCCATTGCGGTTTGGGACAAAAAAAGAAAATGTTTAAGCTTGGCTCGAGATCGATTTGGAGAAAAACCATTGTATTATGGATATCAAGGACAAGCTTTTCTTTTTAGTTCTGAATTAAAAGCACTAAAAAAACACCCTTCTTTTTCTGGTGAAATTGATCGTAAGGCGCTTGCTTCCTTTTTTCATTATGGTTATGTTCCGAATCCACAATCAATTTATAAGGGCATTCATAAACTTGTACCAGGAACTATTGTAGAGATAAGCCTTGATGGCAAGCATAATATTGATATTAGTGAATATTTTAACTACAAAAAAATAGTACAAGAAGGCCAAAATAAACCTTTTATTGGAAGTGATAAAGATGCTCTTAGTACACTTGATAATTTACTAGTCAATGCTGTTAAATCACAAGAAATTTCGGATGTTCCATTAGGGGCTTTTCTTTCTGGAGGTATTGATTCTTCAATTATTGTATCTATAATGCAAAAACACTCCAAAAGACCTGTAAATACTTTTACAATTGGATATGACGAGGCTAATTATAATGAGGCAGTTTATGCGAAAAATATTGCGACACATTTGGGGACAAAACATACGGAAAAAATAGTTTCCCCAACGGAAGCTATTGAGGTAATTGATCATTTATCTTTTATTTATGATGAACCATTTGCTGACTCGTCTCAAATTCCAACCTATTTAGTTAGTAAACTTGCACGAGAGCATGTTTCAGTTAGTCTTTCAGGAGATGGCGCTGATGAAATTTTTGGTGGGTACAACAGATATTTATGGGCTGATAATATTGCATCAATGCCAAGTATTATTCGCAAGCCAATTTCAAATTGTTTAACAATGTTGACCCCTTCACAGTGGGATTTTTTGTTTAAATATCTGTGGCGGCTCCTGCCAAAAAAACTACAAATTAAAATGCCAGGCGATAGAGCTCATAAGTTAGCGTTAATTCTTAGATATAGTAGCACTAAAGATATATATTTTTCATTAACTGCAATTTGGAATATCAAGGATAACCTTCTCTTAAAGCCAGAAGAGGTATATCAATATAGTGATAAATGGAATGAAGTAAGTGGCATTGAATCTTCAAAGTATAAAATGATGATTATTGATGCACTAACTTATCTGAGCGATGATATTTTATGTAAGGTAGATAGGGCTTCAATGAGTGTTTCTTTGGAGACTCGTGCACCATATCTCGATAAAAACTTAATAGAATTCGCATCTACCTTACCAATGAAATATAAAATTAGAGATGGACAGTCTAAATGGATCTTGCGTAATCTTCTATATAACTATTTGCCTCGTGAATTGGTTGAGCGGCCTAAAATGGGCTTTGGAGTACCAATTGATTCATGGCTAAGAGGGCCGCTGAGACCATGGGCTGAGAATTTACTAAATGAATCTAAGATAAAAGCAGATGGGTATATAAATTATGATGTAGTTAAACAAAAGTTTGATGAACACTTGTCAGGAAAGAGGAATTGGCAGTATATGCTATGGAGTGTTTTAATTTTTCAATCTTGGCTTAATAAGGAATAATTAATGAAAAATAATAAAATTGCAATATTGATACCTTGTTACAACGAAGAGTCTACTATTAAAGATGTAATTCTGGAGTTTAAGAATGCTATTCCAGAGGCAATAATTTATGTTTACGATAATAATTCTAGTGATGAGACTTATAGAGTTGCTGTTGAAGCAGGTGCAATAGTTCGGCATGAACATAGGCAAGGAAAAGGATTTGTTTTACAGCGAATGTTTGCAGAGATTGAGGCAGATGTTTACCTTCTTGTCGATGGTGACTTGACCTATGATGCATCAGTTGCCACTAGATTGGTAGACGCAATACTTTATCAATCTTACGATATGTCTGTAGGGTTCAGAAATGAAGTTGAGTCTAGCGCTTATAGAATGGGACATAAACTTGGAAATAAGTTTTTAACTGGATCTGTAAATAAGATTTTTGGAGAGTCTATTAAAGATATGCTATCTGGTTATAGAGCTTTATCTAGAAGGTTTGTTAAGTCATTTCCATTGCAGTCATCTGGATTCGAAGTTGAAACTGAAATAACAATTCATGCACTTGAATTAAAGATGCGAATAATCGAAATTGATAGTATATATCGCTCTCGTCCGGAAGGCTCTGAGAGCAAACTTAAAACATACTCCGATGGATGGAAAATTATTTTATTTATAGTTAATTTATTTAGACAGGAAAAGCCTTTAACATTTTTTTTATTAATCTCTTTCTTTTTAGCATTGGTCTCGATTTTTATATTTATCCCCGTTCTGTTTGAGTATATTGATTCAGGACTTGTTCCGAGACTTCCAACTGCGATGTTATCAATGGGAATTATGATTCTGTCGATTATCAGTATTGCTTGTGGGCTAATTCTTGATACAGTTACAAGGGGAAGAAAGGAAATTAAACAACTTAGCTATCTTAGCTATAAAAATTAATGAATATTTACAAAATGACATTTAATATTATTAAAGAAAAGCTATTAGTAAGTAGATTTATACGATTCTCAATTATTGGCACTTTTGGCTACCTTATTGATATTTCAATCTTCTTTATTTTAATAGAATTATTCGATGTATCAGCTTATATAGGCAGGTTGTTTTCTTTTTTTATCGCTGCTACTTTTTCATGGCTTGGGAATCGACTGTTCACATTTTCATTAACAAAAAGAAGCAGAGTTGTTAGAGAGTGGATTGACTATCTTTATTCAATGATTCCTGGAGCTGCTGTTAATTATGCTATTTTTTCATCAATAGTTTATATTTTTGATGATACGAGAGAAACTTTATTTTTTGCTTTTTCTATTGGGGTGCTAGTTGGGCTTGCAATTAATTATAATATTGCTAGAAATTTTGTATTTAAATAAAGCATACATATGATAAATAGAACATGGGTTTATTTATTTTTATCAATATCTATTGTTGTTATTGCAATATTTGCTACTGGTGGATTTGAGCCGAATAATGTTTTTGACACAGTGGGCTATATAGATTCTGCCGAAGCAAGCTGGCCAGAGATTTTAAGTTTGCCTAGAACGCCTTTTTTTGGTCTTTTTTTGAATATTTTTGATACTTTTGATGGGGTTCGACCCCTACTCGAGGGAGCGGATCGAACTTTTTGGGAAAATGAAAATGATAGGTTTTTATACTACCCTTTATTTGCTATATTAAGCTACTTTACAGCAGTCATATTTCTTTTTTACGCTTTTAGTGCTTACGGCTTAGGTATTAAAGCAGCGAGCTCTATTTCATTCGGATTAATTATCTCTAATTCATTAATTTTGTACGGAAACATTCTTCATCCAGAGCTTCTTTCACTTTCATTAGTAATTTTATCAATATCTGGGACTTTGTTGTTAGCGACAAAAAAAAATAGCGCACTAATTTTAATTTTTACTTCATCTTGCGTAACATTCTCTTATCTTATGAAGCCAGCCTTTATAACGTTCATAGTTTTTATTCCCGTAATTTATATAATTTTAAACTATAGAAATAATAATAGATTCAAGCAAGGTTTAATTTTGTTTCTAATGTGTCTTTCTCCCTTCTTATTGTTTAGTACTTTACGTTATTTTGCTGTAGGTGACTTTAATATTGTTTCATTTGGTGGTTTTCAGATGACAGGAATTGCAGGTTTAATGATTGATAGTAATGTGATTTTAACATTGCCTATTGAAATAATTAATACCGCAGAAATTGTTTTAGCTAAAAAGGATATTCTAATAGAAGATTCAACTCTTATAGCTCTTCCACTTAATTCTTCTGGTGAAGTATCATTCATATCTGTTGCATTAGGTTATTTTGATATACTAGCAAGAAACTATGATGCAGTAGTTTATGGAATCATGGGTGATTTACAATTTGCAGATGAAAGCTGGGTGGAATTCAATGCAAGAATGCAGCATTTTACAATCCAAGTTATATTATCAGAGCCTATTTATTATTTATCCTGGCTTATTGGGGCTACAGTGAGATTTATCGGGAGAATGGTAGTAATAAATTTACCGTTTATGTGCTCCCTTATAGGGGTTATATTATTATTATTATTAAAAAGGCCGGTAAAAAAAATAAATAAATTGACATTAACTAGAGATGAAATAATTTGTCTGGTTATTATTCCACTAATTTTTGCATTTAGTTCAGGTGTTCTAAGTATCTTAGTTTCCTTTCCCGCTCATCGATATATTGACTCTTCCAATATAATGCTTGCTGGCTTTTCAATTTTTTTATTTCAATTACTAATAGATGGTAAATCAAGGTTATTTAAAACTAAAGAATAATTTATATATTCTTTTGGCAATATTATTGCCTTTTAGTTCTCTAATGTCTCATAGTGTGGGGCATGATGAGTGGTCATATTTCTTAGAGCTTTATCAAAAAAGCCCACTAAGTTTAATACAGCCAACTTATAGCATTATAGTTGGCCTCCAAGAAGTGGCAACTATTCCAAGGTATTTGCTAGGTTTTTTTTATCTTGACTCTCTAAGTTTAATTTCTCACATACCTGTCTTTTGGATTTATTTACTTCTATTCATAGCTCCAAACATTATTTTATTTAAGTATCTTTTAGAAGCCAATAGATCTATTTATGTAGTCATACTTGCAATTGGAGTGGGTTATTTCAATGTGTACACAAACTTTTATCACCTTGGTTTTTTGTATTTACTTGCATGCCTTCATTCTAAAAGATATCTTCGTTATTTGTTCTTTTTTATTGGTGCCTCTCTTCATCCTGTGGCATTTATTGGCGCCTCACTATTGGTTTTTTTGAATTTTTTTAGAAGATGGAAGTTGCAATCCTTTGTTCCATTGTTTAGTTTGGTATTAGTGTTGTTCTCTGCATCTTATTATGCTTTTTTTATTGAGAATAAATTCGAGAGTTCCGATCCAGTATCAGCATCAGCATCAGCATCAGCATCAGCATCAGCATCAGCATCAGTATTAAAGTCAGAGAGTTTGATAGAAGAACAGTTAAAAAATAATTTAGGTTTTGAAATTCATGAAAGAACGCCTTTGTTAATGCGTGTTGGGTTTGGATACAATAAAATGATAAGAATAACAGCTAAGAGATTAGGGTTATTTATGCTTATTATTACTAGCTTTATCTTTTTAAGGCGAATAAATTTACCCATTCAAAAATTAATTCTTTTAATCCCAGGCGCTATTTTATTTATTCATTTAACGGTTATAAATGCTTTTGGGCAAGCCCTGCATGGTGGTCCAGGATTATTTTTATCTAAATTTATAATTGATTCAACTCTTGTTTCTTATAAGAATGTTTCATATACCGTTCCACCAAATGACGCACTTATAATAAGTACATTGATGGGAATTAATATTGATTCATTTCAAATTTTAGAGTCTGACTGTATTTATAAAGATAGAATATTAGTATCTTATCTTCCACCTTTCTTACCGATTATTAATTTTAATGCTTATACATCAAAAATTGAAAGTCATTGCTTGCCTTCTGATATTCTTGAGAATAATTTTAAACCATATGGTGTTCTTTATAGTGATAAGTCTAGTATTTCCTCTTGTATTCAAGAATATATTGCTAAATATCCAAATAAAGGTTTAAAGATTTTAGATGTTGAGCATGATTTTAAATTTGTATATTTCCATTATCTTGACTCTCCTAATGCAATATATAGTGACATTAAAAATATCTCTATAGAGTTTATTAATTGCTCATTGAGAAAATAATATGACGATTGTTATGATTTCGAGTTATGCTCCTTCGCTATTAAATTTTCGTAAAGAGCTTATCCAAATGTTTGTTAATAAAGGCCATGATGTGCTTCTTTTAGCCCCTGATTTTAATGCTGATTCTAGGAAATTACTTAATAAGTTAGGAGCTAGAACGCTAGATATTGAGCTTAAAAGATCTGGAACTAATCTGATTCAAGAAATAAAAAGTTTTATCTCTATTTATTATGCTATTAAATCTACAGATCCTGACATAGTATTTTCCTATACAATAAAACCAGTGATTTATGGCTCAATTGCAGCATATTTAGCTAAAGTGCCAAAAATATTTTCATTGATTACTGGACTTGGCCATAGTTTCGTATCAAAGTCTCCCAAAGCCAAGGTGCTTAATAAGTTGGTGAGATTCTTATATGGGATTTCTCTATCTAGGAATCATGCAGTTTTATTTCAGAATAAAGATGATTGTCAGTTATTTTTAGACTTAAAAATCTTGTCAAAAAATACAACAGCAAAAGTTGTAAATGGGTCGGGAGTTAATGTTGATTATTATTATAATGCCCCTTTGCCAGATCATCCAGTATTTTTATTAATTGCAAGATTAATTAAAGAAAAAGGTATAAGAGAATATGCACTAGCGGCAGGTAGGCTAAATATCAAATATCCAGATACTAAATTTAATTTAATCGGATGGTTTGATGATCATCCTGCCTCTTTCACTTCAGAAGAAATAGGTAATATATCAATAAGCTCAGGTATAAATTTTTTAGGCGCTATGAAGGATGTAAGAAAAAATATAATCGATGCGAGTATTTATGTATTGCCATCATATAGAGAAGGGACTCCTCGATCTGTATTAGAGGCAATGTCAATGGGAAGGCCTATTATTACAACAGATGTTGCAGGTTGTCGTGAAACTGTAGTGAATGAATATAATGGTTTTCTCGTTGATCCTTACGATAGTTTTTCATTAGAAATAGCAATGGAAAAACTTATTTTAGATTCAAAATTGCGCTCAATAATGGGCAAGAGAAGCAGGGAAATTGCAATTGAAAAATATGAAGTTGATAAAGTCAATATTTCGATATCTAAAATAATAGGTTTATAATTTTTAACTCTTAAGGAGTTATCATTTTTTTTCATTTAAAATATGAAGTCAGGTAACTTCTCTTTGTAAGAAAGAACTGAAAATTTTTAAAATAATAAAAATATGATTAACCCTTCACAAAAAAAACAGATTGAATGGTACGAGCAATGGAGCTTAGTTCAAGATGATTCTTTATTTCTATTTCAAGATTGGATTTATCCATACTCTCTAAATGATTTTTCTGGTAAGAACGTATTGGAGTGTGGTTGTGGAGGTGGTCAGCATACTTCTTTTTTAGCTCCATATGCAAAATCAATTACTTCTGTTGATTTAAATGCAATTGCAGTTGCCAAAGAAAGAAATAATGAATTTAATAATATTACTTTCATAGATGATGATATTTTATCAATGTCCTTAAATAAAAAATTTGATATAGTTTTTAGTATTGGTGTAATACATCACACAGATGACCCTGATTTAGCTGTTAAAAATATGGTTCGACATGTAAAAAGTGGTGGTAAAGTCATTATATGGGTTTATTCCAAAGAGGGTAATTTCCTGGTTAGGTCATTAGTTGAGCCAATGAGAAAATTATTTTTAACAAAGATGTCTCGAAGTAGTCTCTTATTGCTTTCAAAGTTAATAACTTTTTTGATGTATTTTCCAATTTATACTATTTATTTAGCTAAACTAAAATTTTTACCATATTATGAGTATTTCCAAAATTTTAGAAAACTTAGTTTTTATAGGAATGTTTTGAATGTTTTTGATAAACTTAATGCCCCCCAAGTTCAATTTATTGATAGGAGTAGAGCAGAAAGGTGGACGGAAGGTGATAATAAAGATATTCATATAAGTCATTATAAGGGTGTAAGCTATAGAATCTCATTTACAAAAAATTAAGTTTTATTTATTTTTTAAATTTATATAAAAAATTAAGAAATGTTATTTAAAAGAGTTTTTGATATTCTAGGTTCAGCTTTGTTATTGATTGTTTTTTCCCCTTTGTTTATAATTGTTGGTGTTTGTATTAAATACTCAATGAGTGGGCCTATATTTTTTATTCAGTTAAGACCAGGCTATAAATCTAAACCTTTCAAAATGATTAAATTTAAATCAATGTTGGAGTTAAAAGATTATGATGGAAAAATGTTGGCAGATGATTTAAGACTAACTTCAATTGGCCTATTCATTAGAAAATATAGTATCGATGAACTGCCTGAACTTTGGAATGTTTTTAAGGGTGATATGAGTCTTGTTGGTCCTAGGCCATTATTAATGGAGTATTTGCCTCTTTATTCTAAGAAGCAAGCTAGACGACACGATGTATTACCTGGGATTACAGGTTGGGCACAAGTCAATGGTAGAAATTCTATAAATTGGGGAGAAAAATTTTCTTATGATCTCTGGTATATTGATAATCAGTCATTTTGGTTAGATATTAAAATTTTATATATCTCAATAAAAAAAATTATTATTAAAGAAGGTATTTATACCAAAGAAGGTCGAACTATGGCTAAATTTAAAGGAAATAAATGACTAAATTGGCAATTTTAGGTGCAAGTGGTCATGGTAAAGTATTGGCAGATATTGCTAATCTCAATGGCTGGAATGAGATCACTTTTTTTGATGATAGATATCCCAAAATTAAATCTATTGAAGGTTGGATTGTTGCTGGTAACACCGATGATTTGTTCTTATCATTAAATGATTTTGATGGCTGCATTGTTGGAATTGGAGATAATAAAACTCGTTTAGAGAAAACTGAGTTACTTCTATCCAGTTCAGCTAAATTAATTAGTCTTATTCATCCAACTTCTGTTGTAAGTAAATATTCAAAGATTGATGCTGGAACTGCTATTATGGCAGGGGTAATAATTAATCCTTTTTCAAAAATTGGACTAGCTTGCATCATCAATACTGCAGCAACAATTGATCATGATAGCTTTATTAATGATGGAGCACATATTGGACCAGGAGTCAATATGGCAGGAAATGTTTCAATTGGTAAAAAAAGCTTTATTGGAATCGGCGCCTCAGTTAAACAAGGGGTTGGTATAGGCGACAATGTTGTCTTGGGCGCTGGCTCAGTTTTGATTCAAGACCTAAATAATAATGTTGTAGCAGCTGGGGTTCCTGCTAAAATTATTAATTCTTAGGTTTAAATTTATGACAAATTCTAATTTTTCCTCATGGCCATCATATTCTGAAGAGGAAATAAATTCAGTTCGCTCAGTCCTTCTTTCTAATAAAGTAAACTACTGGACAGGAACTCAATGTAGAGATTTTGAGAATGAATTTTCGGATTGGGCTGGAGTGAAATACTCTATTGCAATGGCAAATGGAACAGTTGCTCTGGATGCAGCTCTTAGGTCTTTGAAGATTGGACCTGGTGATGAAGTTGTTGTTACTCCTAGAACTTTTATAGCTTCAATATCTTGTATTGTAAATGTTGGAGCAACTCCTGTTTTTGCAGATGTAGATTTAAAAAGTGGAAATATTACAGCGGATTCTGTAGGTCGTGTAATAACAGAATTTACAAAAGCTATAATATGCGTTCATTTAGGTGGTTGGCCCTGCGATATGGACCCTCTAGTTTCTTTAGCTCAGAAGCATAAACTTTATATAGTAGAAGATTGTTCTCAGGCACATGGTGCTTTTTATAAAGGAAGGAGTGTAGGCTCAATTGGTGACATTGGTACCTGGTCATTTTGTCAAGATAAAATTATGACTACTGGTGGAGAGGGTGGGATGATTACAACCAATAATCATAAATTATGGGAAAGAATGTGGTCTTATAAAGATCATGGTAAAAATTTTAATACTGTAATGAATTCAAAAAATGAAGCTATAAAAGGATTTAAGTGGCTTCATGAATCATTTGGTACAAATTTTCGTATGACTGAAATGCAAGCTGCTATTGGTAGAATTCAACTTCGTCATATGAAAGAGTGGAATAAAATAAGAACTAATAATGCTCAAAAAATTCTTGAGACTTGTGCTTATTTTCCAACAATTATTAGAGCTGAAAATCCAGTATCTCCAATTAAACATGCTTGGTATAAGTGCTATGTTTACCTTCGTCTTGATGGGCTTAAAAGCAATTGGAATAGAAGCAAAATACTGGACCTCTTTAATGAATATAAAGTTCCATGCTTTTCGGGTAGTTGCTCTGAAGTCTATCTTGAAAAAGCTTTTGATAATACAGGTTTCAGACCTAAAAAATCCTTAACTAATGCAAAAGAGCTTGGTGAAACTTCATTAATGTTTTTAGTGCATCCTACCTTGCAAAAACAGGAGCTAAGCAAAACATGTTCCTCTATTAAAGCCATATTATCTGAAGCTAGGCTATGAGAATTATAATAAATTGGCTAATTAATTCTGATAGAATTTTTAAGCAAGGTCTTATGGTGTTTGCAGATGCATCCTTAATCCTTCTAACGTTTATTTTATCTTTTTCCTTGAGGCTTGATTATCTATATTGGCCTCAAGGTGATATGGTGCTTTTATTTTATTTTAGTAACTTAATTGCAATTCCAATTTTTTATATTGCTGGGCTTTATAGGTCAGTGATTAGATATATAGGTTTTAAAGCAATGTGGGTTGTTATAAAGGCTACTTCATTGTATATATTACTTTGGACTTTATTTTCAATTATGCTAGAAATGAAGGGGTTACCAAGATCTGTAATATTAATAAATTGGATATTGACAATATTTACAATTGGAGGATTGAGATTGTCAGCCCAATGGTTGTTAAATTATAGCCAATCAAAGAGAGGGTTGAATGTATTGATTTATGGAGCAGGTTCAGCTGGTCGGCAGCTTTGTATAGCCCTTAAACATTCTGAAGAATATACCCCAATTGCCTTTATTGATGATGATTATCAGACTCAAGGTAGCTCAATAAATGGCTTACAAGTTATTGCTATAAAAAATCTTGATAAAATTATTAAGAATAAAAATATTAAAGAGATATTATTAGCTACTCCTAGTATTTCAAGATTGAGAAGAAAAGAGATTATTAAGTTTTTAAGTTCTTTTCCCGTTATAGTGCGATCATTACCCAATATTACTGAATTAGTTCAAGGAAAAGTTCAAATAGAAGATTTACGACAAATTAATATTAAAGATTTACTTGGCCGTTCTAGTGTTGCCTCAACCAAAGAGGTGCTTAGTTTAAACATATCTAATAAAGTCGTAATGGTCACAGGCGCAGGAGGATCAATTGGCTCTGAATTATGTAAGCAAATTTTGTTTTTAAAGCCAAAAATTCTCATCTTGTATGATTTAAATGAATTTGCTTTATATTTAATAGATAAGAAATTAGCTAGCCTTAATGAAAATAATACCAAGATAATTTACTTCTTAGGCTCAGTAACTAACAAAAAAAGATTGCAAAAAATCTTTCAAACTTATAGGGTGCAAACTATTTATCATACTGCAGCTTACAAGCATGTGCCTATTGTTGAGCTTAATGTTACAGAAGGAGTTGATAACAATGTTTTTGGCACATTAGCATGTGCGCAAGCAGCAATAAGTGAGCGTGTTGAAACTTTTATTTTAATTTCAACTGATAAGGCTGTTCGTCCAACAAGCATAATGGGCTCAACCAAAAGACTGTCTGAGATGCTCTTACAAGGCCTATCTAAAACTCAACAGCATACTAGATTTACTATGGTTAGGTTCGGCAATGTTTTAGATTCATCTGGCTCTGTTATACCGTTATTTAAAAAACAAATTAAAGCTGGAGGACCAGTAACAGTTACTGATCCTGAAGTTGTTCGCTACTTTATGACAATACCAGAGGCAGTTGAACTATTAATTCAAGCTGGGTCTATGGCAAAAAATGGTGGCGTCTATGTGTTAGATATGGGCGAGCCAGTTAAAATTTTAGATTTAGCTGTCAATTTAATAAAATTGAGTGGCCTTCATGTAAAGGACATTAATAATCCTAATGGCGATATAGAAATTCACTTCACTGGATTAAGGCCAGGTGAAAAGCTTTATGAAGAATTATTGATTGGTGATAACGTTTCAAAGACTGACCATAGTATGATTTTGGTTGCGAATGAAGAATTTATTGAATGGAAAAATCTGAAGGTTATTTTATTGAAGTTGGAGCAGGCCAGCAATAATTATGATTACTCAGAAATAAGAAAGTTATTGATTGAGGCAATACCAGAGTATGAGCCAGATGTTGAAATTAGTGATATTCTTAATAAGAATTAAATAAGTTTAAATTTTTATTGAAGCAAGGTTTTAAATAATACCTTCCTTTCTAGCAAAAAAATTTGTTGCTTTAACATATCCATTAACGTCTCCACAATCAAAACGTTTGCCTTTAAATTTGTAGGCTATTACATTGCCGCTTTTAGCTTGAGCAAGTAACGCATCAGTTATTTGAATTTCACTTGAATGGTCAGGGCTAATTTTTCTAAGAATGTTAAAGATATCTGGAGTCAAGATATACCTTCCTATAATTGCCATATTGCTTGGCGAGTTTTTTGGAGATGGCTTCTCTATCATGTTTGTAACATGGAAGATATCTTCAGAGTTGTTGATTGCTTTGCACTCAACTATCCCATATTTATGAACTTCAGAGTTAGGGACTTCTTCTATCGCAACTATTGAGCATTCATATTTTTTATAAATTTCAATCATTTGTTGAAGCACACCAGCATTATCGCAGTCACATAAGTCATCTGCAAGAATTACAGCAAATGGTTCATTACCAATTAAAGGCTCACCTGTAAGAATAGCATGACCTAATCCGAGCATTTCTTGCTGGCGGACGTAAGTAAAAGTTGCTTTTTCTATTACATCTTTAATTTCATAGAGATAATGTTCTTTTGAAGTTCCACTTAATTGTGATTCTAGCTCAAAGGAGTTATCAAAATGATCTTCAATAGAGCGTTTTCCTCTACCAGTAACAATTGCCATATTTTTTATACCAGCAGAAATAGCCTCTTCAACTCCATATTGTAATAAAGGTTTAGTAAGAATTGGTAACATTTCTTTGGGTACAGCTTTAGTAGCAGGGAGGAATCGAGTTCCATATCCTGCTGCAGGGAAAAGACATTTTGAAATCACTTTATTTTTCCTAAATTAATATATTGGAGTGTTATACCATACATATAAAAATGAATCTTTAAGATAAAAAATTAGCTTCAGGCCATTTTTACTTTTTTTTAAAATCATTAATATAATCTTTTACAGAGTTCTTACACTCCCATCCTAATGACTGTAGCTTTTCCACCTTTACTTCAGCAGACATTCTATTCCCTTGTCTTTCTGGGAGCATTATTATTTTTCCACCAAACATTTGAGCTATTTCTAAAACTGTAAATGACTCCAGACTTCCTATTCCAAACTCATCTCCAAATCCTTCATTTTCAATTAAAACTAACCCATTAATGATATCATCAATATGAGTAAAGTTTCTTCTTTGAGAGCCTGGCTTCACAACAGTTAATGGATCACCTTTTCTGGAAAGTTCTTTGAATAAAGCAATTAAAGTGGCATATTTTCCTGTTGAAATTTCTCGATCTCCATATACATTGTAAAAATATGAAATAGCGTATGGAATATTAAACCAAGATCCAAAGTTTACAACTAACTCAGTATTGCTTGATTTACTCCACGCATAGGGACTTTGATTCCTTCCTAGGCCTCCATCACCAAATTTTGTACTACTTCCAGCATAAATAATTTTTGATCCATGTTTTCTGCAAAATTGTAAAACATTGAATATACCAATTTTATTTGAAACAAAAACAGTTTCAATATCATCAAAACTTTGTTCTACCCTTGAATATTCCCCAAAATGATAAATAACATCTGGCGAGAATAAAACCAACTTATCAATATCCAATGTAGAGCCTTTAATATATTTAACTCCATCTATATGATTTTTTTTAGAGCCTGTAGAGTAATTATCCAAAGAATAAACTTCATTATTTTCTTGGATTAATCGCTCACAAAGACTACTTCCTATAAATCCAGCACCACCTGTTATTAATATTTTTTTCATCTAATTCCTACATCTTATTATGAAAAATATTATAAATTATTAATCTTTATTTTTCTGCATATTTTATTATGTAGTAATTGGGTTATAAATGAGACTGTAAGACTTTATCTCAATTGTGACCTCTAGGCAGTGTAATAGAATTGGTAAACATGTATACGTGAAATTACTCCACCATAGCAATATAATAGATAATAGATTTTAATTTTTTTTTTACTTCCTAACTACTTTTAAAATCTTCTTGCTTGTCGGTAATCACACTTTAGCAAATCAGCAATATGAAACCTTCTAATAAGAATCTTTACGAATGACAACAAAGTTTGAGAGCAAATAGAAGTTTGAATAGGGATGTTTTGCATCATCTTGCTTCATGCCAATCTATGTTAATTGGCATACGTTGAAATTAGATAATTTTTCTGCAGGAAAGTTAAGTAGAATAAGCAAGATTAGAGCAAAAAATCACATAAACTATAATTAATATCGTCAGATAATATTTAAAATGTATGTTAAGGGAAATGAGTAATGAAAAAAAATATTGAACAAATATTTAATAATTTAGATAAATGGGTCAGTCTACATGGAACAAAAAAATATATTTCTTATGATTATGATGAAAATATTGATTATGATTTTAATATTTCGGAAAATTATGGTATTCAGCAAGTTAGAGAAGAAATATATGAGTTTACTAAGGTATTGTTACAAAATAAAAATGGTATTTGTTTGGAAATTGGTCTAGGTTATTATGGTAGCACTCATTTTTTATGGAGACACCTTTTTGAAAAAGTTATAACAGTTGAAAGTCAAAAAGAAAGAGTATTTGCTTTTAGAGAAAATACAAATAAATTCTACAATAAGTTTATTCTTGATGATAATAAATCAAAATTTATTTTTGGAATGTCCCATGATCCATCATCATTAGAGAAAATTGACATGGTATTAAAAAATAAAAAATTAGATTTATTATTTATCGATGGTGACCATAGTTATAAAAGTGTTTTAGCAGACTATCTTCTATATAAAGATTTTGTTTGCGAGGGTGGAATTATTGCATTCCATGATACTAAAAATACTATTAATAATAGTGGTGTTAAAAAGTGCTTAGATAAAATAATAACGATTGATAAAAACATTAAACTTAAAAATATCTTTTTTTCTAAATCAATTGGCATAACCTATTACATTAAATAATGCGTTATTTAGATAAATAGATTATAAAGAACACATTTAAACTCACTCGACAGTGATGGATTGTTTTCGGATGGAACCCTATATGAATCCGTAATTCCATGTCTAGAATTCTCAATCGAATTCCAATCCAACAAACTCATTTACCAAAAAGAATACACTAAACGACAACAGATCATTTATGTTCTTATACAACATCTTCATGATAGAGAAGGGTGGGATTATAAGAAGATATCAAAATGGTTGAATCAAAGTGGAATAAAGACTCATTCAGGGAAGAAGTGGTTCTCTTCATCCGTTATCTCAGTCTTAAAGAGAAAACACGAACATGACCTAAGGATTGAGCAGGTAAGGAAACAATATTTCCCCACCAAAATCTCAAAATTAGAGGTTAATTACTATACTTTTGATTGACCTTAGTAATAGAATTAAAACATTGTGATATCATAGTTTGATTTGAAATGTTAAGACCCATGAACGAAATATCTGCGTCTTATAAAAAATTGATAAATATGAAATATATGAATATTTTGGTTTTGAACTATTTTAATGTCAGATTACAAAAAAACATATACGTTGCCATTTAAGTTTGGTATTCCAAACTATTCCCAGGCTTTCCTTGAAGAAACTTCTGCATTTAAACGGTTGTTAAAGTATATAAAACGATATTTTTATATTTTATTAAGAAGGCAAAATAAGCACGAGGTTTTTAATATATTACCAAGCCATAATAGAATACTTTGGATTAATCTATCGGCACCCAGTCTTGGGGATAGTCTAATGGATTTATCTAGTAGAGTAATGCTTAAAGACAAGAATATAGATTTATTTACTGATAAAAAAAATGCTATTCTTTACGATGATGATCAAGTATTTGCAAATGTTTATACAAAGAAAGAGGCAGTAGGCAGTTCAAAATATGACCTAGTCATTATTGACTCATATAGTACAAGAAGTATTAATATTAAATCTAATTTAGCTTCAACAACTCCTTACATTGGAATGTTTGGGTATTACAATGGGCCTGAGGTAAATCGGGTACTTTTTAGCTTTCATCAAATGAACCATTTACTTGGTTATATAAAGAGTGAAGTTGATATAAATTCTTCATCTAAAGTTTCTTTGTGTATTTCAAATCAGGATAAAGAAATTGTTAAGAATATAGGTTTGCCTGCAGAATATATCATGATTGCACTTGGTGGAGAGTGGAAATATAGAACTTACAATAAGTGGGATTGTGTAATTGAAAAATTAATAAGTAAAGATAATAATATAAACATAATTCTTATTGGTTCAGACAACGCTAAAGATAGTGCAAAAGTTATATTTGACAAGTTTTCTGATTACAATATAATTAACTGTGTAGCAAAATTTACTTTTAACCAAACATCTCAAATAATTAAGCAAGCTCAAATTTTATTATGCTGTGATGGTGGCCTTATGCATTCAGCAAACGCTGTTAATACTCCGATAGTAGCTTTATTTGCTAAGCTTACAACTCAAATGCAATTGACTGAATCTATTTGTGCCTTTTCTCTTTATGATAAGAATAATGTTAATAATATTACAGTTGAGAATGTAATAAATAAGTACAATGAAGCAGTTAATTCCGTTTTTAATCATCCTCTAATCGAATAATGTCATCTTCACCTAAATAGTTGCTGGTTTGTATTTCAATAATTTTTAATGGATTTTTCTCACGATTTTCTAGACGATGAATTTCACCTTTAGGAATATAGGTCGATTGGTTTTCTGTTAATTTATATTTTTTTTCACCGTAAGTTATTAAAGCAATGCCCTTGACAACAACCCAATGTTCAGCTAAATGACTAAAAAGATTATACTACCTCTAGTACTTAAGCCTAATGCAGGATTTCCACTAATTTGTATTGGTGGTCATGGTGATGGAGGATATCTTGTTGATAAGCGGATTATTAATAGTGATTTACTATCATTAGGGATCTCTGGTGATTGGCGCTTTGAGAAACAATGGCTAAACAATAACCCAAGAGCAAAAATTGGGACTTTTGATGGATCAATTGGTGGACTATTTTTTTTAGGAAATTATTTCAATCTATATTTCGAGTAACAAAACCATCGCTTCTTTTACGTAACATTAAAGTTTTTTACGAGTACTTTAGTTTTCTAAAAAGCCAGACTAGATTTTACAAATTGTATATAGGCAAAAGTAAAAATCAGCAATTTATTAGTTTTAATGATGCAATTAAGAGAAGTTGTTTAAGAAGGCCTTATTGTGTAAAAATTGATATAGAAGGATATGAATATGAGATTCTTGATCAGATCATAGAAAATCAAAGTGATATTTCAGGTCTTGTTATAGATTTTCACAAGCCAATTTACAACCTAACTAAGGTGATAAAATTTGTTCGGGATATGGATTTAAATCTAGCTAATATCCATGTTAATAACTGCCTTCCAAAGACTGAAAATTTAGAAATTGACCCTAGTATTGAGTTGTCTTTTACATATAAACTTGCCACTAATGAAACCGCTGAGATACCTCATCATCTTGAACAACCTAATGATAAGAAATGTCCAAACATTAATGTAATATTTGGGTCTGAATTTTGATATTGAAAACACTATCAAATCTCTGAAGTGTTATGAAGCATAATCTATTCCACCGTTACAGATTTAGCAAGATTCCTAGGCTTATCTACATTGGTGCCTTTGATAAGGGCAACATGGTAACTTAAAAGTTGTAAAGGTATAGTAAAAATAATTGGAGCAGTGATGCGACCAAGATTTGAAGTAACTGGAATAACTTCCATCGCCTCCATTTGTTGAACCTTTGAATTTTCATCTTCAAAAACAATCATTTGCGACCCTCTAGATTTTACTTCCTGTAAATTAGATTTAAGTTTCACTAAAAGATCATCATTAGGAGCAATTGCAATAACTGGCATATTTTTATCAATGAGTGCAATTGGACCATGCTTTAATTCTCCAGCTGGATAGGCTTCAGCATGAATATAGCTAATTTCTTTAAGTTTAAGAGCGCCTTCCATTGCAATTGCATGCATTGTGCCTCTTCCTAGAAAAAGCGCACTATTTTTATCTTTAAAGCGTATAGCTAAATTCTCGATTTGCTTTTCTTGGAGTAATGCCTCATTCACAAGTCCTGGCAAACGTTTTAAACCATGAATAATCCCTCTCTCCTGTCTTTTATTTATAGATTTTTTTAAACTACTAATGGAGCATGTTAGAAGTGCAAGGGCAACCAATTGAGTGGTAAAAGCTTTTGTACTTGCTACGCCAATTTCAGGTCCAGCATGAGTTAAAAAAGTTAAATCAGAAAGCCTAGTAAGGCTAGATTCTGGAGAATTGGTAATGCAAAGAGATGTTATATTACTATTTATTTTTTTTGCGGCCTTAAGTGCTTCAACTGTATCAGCTGTTTCACCACTTTGTGAAAGGGTGACAAAAAGGGTGTCATTCAAAAGAATAGGGCGGCGATAGCGATACTCACTTGCAACTTCAACATTACATGGTATTTTGGCTATATCTTCGAGCCAATATTTAGCAACTAGACCTGCATTATAGCTTGAACCACAGGCAACAATTTGGACTTGTTTAGCTTTATTAAAGGCCTCATGAGCCTCATATCCAAAAGCTGATATTAAAACAGTATCATTTGAAATGCGTGACTCTAGCGTATCTCTTATGGCCTGTGGCTGCTCAAAAATTTCTTTTTGCATGAAATGGTCATAATCACCTAAATTAGTTTCCCCAAGCTTTAACCTAGAGATTTTAATAGGACGGTCAACTAAATTACCATCTAAGTCATAAATAGTAATTTTATCAATTTTTATTTCAGCAATATCTCCATCTTCTAAAAAAATAAATTTTTTGGTTACAGATAAAAGCGCTAGTTGATCTGAAGCAATATAGTTTCCATTCTTGCCGATACCTATTACTAATGGTGAGCCGTTTCTGGCAGCAATAATTTGATTGGGATATTTAGATGAAATAATTCCTAGACCGTAAGACCCAGAAAAAGATTTTATTGCTAACTGAACTGATGAGATTAAACTACTGCATGCTTTCATGGCGAAATCAATTTCATGGGCAATAACTTCAGTATCAGTCTCAGAAGAAAAAGAGTAACCCTTAGTTAATTGGTCATTTTTAAGTTCAGCATAATTTTCAATAATGCCATTATGAACTAGGCTTACGGAATTCATTGATATATGAGGGTGGGCATTATTAATAGTAGGTTCACCATGAGTTGCCCAGCGCGTATGAGCAATTCCAATATTTCCATTAATTTTATGATCTCTTGCTTTTAAATTATCTTCAAGGTTTTTAACCTTACCGACTGACCTTGCCCGCTCAAAAGTGTTATTTCTAGATAAGACTATAAGTCCAGATGAGTCATAACCTCTATATTCTAATCGGTTTAGCCCTTCTAGTAATAGTGCCGTAATATCTTTATTTGTAACGCCACCAACAATTCCACACATAAGTACTTTTTAATAAAATAATGAATAGTATTATAGTTAATAATCACTTTTTAGCTTGGTAATTAGACTTAAATTTTTTTCAATATTTTGGCCATTTCCTTTGAGTCTTAAGGGCTTCTTAGCTTAATCAGATTATAGGTTATAATAAAGTACATAGTGAAATCAGACTTACATAATCATTCTTACTATTCAGATGGCGTTTTATCGCCAAGTGAGGTTGTTAAGCTTGCTAGCCAAGCTGGATGTGATTTATTTTCATTAACTGATCACGATACTACTGATGGAATTGCAGAGGCACAACTAGAGGCAGATAAATTAAACTTAAGCCTTGTTAATGGTGTTGAAATATCAGCACTTTGGCGAAATATGGCCATCCATATTCTCGGCTTAGGTGTCGATATTAATAATGACACTCTTCAAACTGGACTAGAGCATAATCAAAAACTGCGTAAAGAAAGAGCTGAAAAAATAGCCCTTAGCCTTTGGCGCTCTGGAATTAAAGATGCACTAGAAAAAACTCAAAGCTTTAGTAAAACGGAAATGTTAACTCGAACGCATTTTGCACAGATGTTAATTAGTGAGGGTTATTGCAAAGACATGAAAGCAGTATTTAGACGTTATTTAACGGGTAAAAAGCCTGGAGGAGTTAGCGTTGAGTGGAAAGGTTTTGATGAGGTTGTTCATTGGATTCATGCTGCTGGTGGCAAAGCTCTTATTGCTCATCCCTTAAGATATAGAATGACAAATACTAAGATTAAAAAGCTGCTAATTGATTTCAAAAGTGTACAGGGCGATGGGCTAGAAGTTGTCACTGGTACAAGTACTGAAGAAGAGGTTAAATTGAGTAATCTATGGGCAAAAGACTATAATTTGCTAGTATCGTGTGGATCTGACTTTCATGGGTGGCCAAATCAAAGAGTTCGGATAGGTAATTTAAAAGATTTACCGGACCCTGAAAAGGCTATTTGGAGATACCTATAATGTCAGCTGTTATTAGTATTCACTCTGAAAACCCTCAGTCACGAATCATTAAGCAGGTTATTGATGTTTTGGAAAGGGGTGGGGTAATAGCTTATCCAACAGATTCAGGGTACGCCTTGGGCTGTACCCTTGGAAATAAAAAAGCTATGGATCAAATTGTTAATATACGAAAGTTGAGTAAGCACCACCACTTTACTTTGATGCTAAAAGACTTGTCTCACGTTGGCGAATACGCAAAATTAAATAATGCAGGTTTTAGACTATTAAAAAAAATATTACCAGGCGCTTATACTTTTATTTTGGAGGGATCAAAAGATATTCCTAATCGTTTACTCAATGGAAAAAGTAAAACTATTGGCATCCGAGTATCAAATAACCCTATAGTTCAGGCAATACTCGAAAATTTGACTGAGCCTATGATGAGTGTTTCATTAATAATCAAGGGCTATGAGTTTTATAATTGTAATGATGTTAAGGTTGCACTTAATGGTTCGACCGATCTTATAATTGATGCAGGCCATTGCCCACCAGAGCCTACTACTGTAATTGACTTGACAGGTGATGGAGTTGTAATTTTAAGAGAAGGCGCCGGTAGTATTGATTTTTTAAATTAATTCAACTTGTCTTTGCAATGTAATTACAATATAATTACATTATGGCAAAAATAATTAAAATAGGCAACTCACAGGGAATAAGGATTCCTAAGCCAATAATTGCGTTAGCTAATCTGAAAAACATAGAGTTAGATTTTGTTGTTTTGGACAGCGGATTACTTATTACTCCTGATAAGAAAGCACGTGTAGCGTGGAAAAATAACATTAAACAAGATGAGTTAACTGCCACTTGGGAATGGCGAAAAAACCAATGAAACGTTTTGATGTATGGTTAGTCATGAAAAATCCTGAACATGGCAGGGTGGTTGATAATCTCGGCTTATGCGCCATTGTCACTCCTGATGAATTAAATGACTTGCCAAGCCTTATGGTTGCCCCAATGACGACTTCGAGTGAAGAACTTCCAAGTAGAGTTGAATGCCAATTTGAAGGCTCAAAAGGGTATATCATGGTTGACCAGATTAGATCTGTAGAAAAATTTTGCTTCATCAAGAAATTAGGCAAGCTTGAATTAGGTGTTCAGGTAAATCTATGTGATTGTCTTCAAGAGTTTTTTGCCCTCTAATTGACCCATGAGTATAATAATCTTTATTTTTAATCAATCAATTTTGAAATGAAAACTGATGAAATAAGACAGAAATTTTTAAGCTACTTCGAAAGTCATGGCCATTCAATTCAGCAGAGCGCTTCGTTGGTGCCGCATAACGATAACACTTTGTTATTTGTTAATGCCGGGATGGTGCCCTTTAAAGACATTTTTACTGGAGCGACAAAAAGCTCATTCAATCGCGCGGTATCATCTCAAAGGTGCGTTAGAGCAGGTGGAAAGCACAATGATTTAGATAATGTTGGCTATACAGCTCGCCACCACACATTTTTTGAAATGCTTGGTAATTTTAGCTTTGGTGACTATTTTAAAAGTGAGGCGATTCGCTTTGCCTGGGATTTTTTAACAGTAGAGCTTGGACTCACAAAAGATAAGCTTTGGGTTAGCGTCTTTGAGGATGATGATGAGGCGGCTGATATTTGGGTTAATGAGATAGGGTTTCCTCGAGAGCGAATTTCACGCTGCGGTGCTAAAGACAATTTTTGGCAGATGGGTGATACAGGTCCATGCGGTCCATGTAGTGAAATTTTTTATGACCATGGTGAGCATATACAGGGTGGTCCCCCAGGCACACCTGAGGAAGATGGAGACAGGTTTATTGAGATTTGGAATTTGGTCTTTATGCAGTTTAATCGCCAGCAAGACGGAGAATTAGTGCCCCTTAAGTCAACAGGAGTTGATACAGGAATGGGTCTTGAAAGACTAGCCGCTGTTTTGCAACACGAGAATAATAATTATGATATTGATATTTTTAAGGATTTAACAAGCGCGATTGTAAATCTTATACCCAAGGCTCAAAAAATCCAAGCTAGTCATGCATCCGTTAGAGTAATAGCTGATCATATCCGCTCTACTGCATTTATGATTGTTGATGGCATCATTCCTTCTAACGAAGGCAGAGGCTACGTACTTCGAAGAATAATTCGAAGGGCGATAAGGCATGGTCATAAATTAGGAATTGAAGAAATATTTTTTTATAAACTCGCTTCATTCTTAGCAAGTCAAAATAAGAATGCCTATCCAGAATTGAGTGCTAATCAATCTCACGTTGAAAAAGTTCTCAAAAAGGAAGAAGACAGATTTATACAGACTTTAGATACGGGCATGGGAATTCTTGAATCAGCAATCGAGGGAATTTCTGGAAAAGAAATAAGCGGAGTCGTGGCCTTCAAACTTTACGACACTTATGGTTTCCCAGTTGACTTAACGGCAGACGTAGCAAGAGAGCGAGGCCTTACTGTGGATATGGACGGCTTTGAGACTGAAATGACGCTCCAGAAAGAGCGTGCCCGTAAAGCGGGTGATTTTGACTCTAAAAAATCCACTATAACCATCGAAAATTCAACTGAGTTTTTAGGTTATGAGCAATTCAAAAATAGCGCAATTATTAGCGCTATTATCAAAGACAATAAATCTGTAGATTCTCTAAATGAAGGTGAACAGGCCATTGTAGTTATCGATAAAAGTAGCTTCTATGGCGAATCGGGAGGTCAAAGTGGTGACCATGGTACTTTGTCAAAAAATGGTGCGCAATTTAAAGTTACTGATACTCAAAAGCAGGCTTCAAATGCATTTGAACATCATGGTATCCAAGCAAAAGGCGCGCTCCAAGTTGGAGATGCGGTTGAAGCATCAATTGATCAAGATAGACGCAAGAAAATCATGAATAATCATTCAGCAACTCACCTTTTACATGAAGCTTTAAGGCAGGTTCTTGGTGATCAAGTAAATCAAAAAGGGTCTCTGGTTGAATCTGAAAAGCTACGATTTGATTTCTCACATGATGAGGTCTTATCAAGAACTCATTTAGATAAGGTTGAGGCGATAGTTAATCAGCAAATTTTAGGCAACACACAAGTGATAACTGAAGAGACTGATATCAAGACTGCCAAGAAGAAAGGCGCAATGGCTCTCTTTGGTGAAAAATATGGGGATATGGTTAGAGTTCTTTCAATGGGCAATGATAATTTTTCTGTTGAGCTTTGTGGGGGTACTCATGTTCAAAGGCTGGGAGATATTGGTAGGTTTAAAGTTATTTCTGAGAGCGGCATTGCTTCAGGAGTTCGAAGAATAGAGGCAGTTACAGGGATTGATGCTTATCAGCTTGATAAAAAAAATGAAGACACTCTTAGTATGATTGCAAGTCTTACAAAATCAAGTAATTCAATGACTTTAGACAAAGTGAAACAGCTAATTAGTAATCAAAAAAACCTTGAGAAACAGATAGCAGTTTTTCAGAAACAGTTAGCAAGTGATCAAGGTGATTCACTTTTATCCAAAGTTATAGAAGTTAAAGGTGTTAAGATTTTAGCAACTGAAGTGAAAGGCATTCCTGCAAAAGATTTAAGAGATTTGGCAGATAAATTAAAAGATAAGCTTGGCTCAGCTATAGTTGTATTGGCAGTTGTTTCTGACAAAAAAGTGTCTCTTGTTGCAGCGGTTACAAAAAACCTGACGGATAAATACCAAGCGGGTAATATTTTGAATCATGTTGCAACTCAGGTTGGCGGCAAAGGTGGAGGCCGGGCAGATATGGCACAAGGCGGCGGCACAGAGCCTGAAAAATTACCAATGGCATTAAATTTAATTAAAGATTTGCTCTAAGAGGACTTATTAAGCCAAGCATGATGCTAGATACAATTTTTTTATGATCTGGAAACAAATATCTTTTGAAGTTAAAAAATCTAAAACAGATCTTGTTTCAGAGGTTTTGATGGGCTTGGGAAGTGTATCTATAACTTACTCTGATGCTCTTGATGATGCAATTTATGAGCCTCCAGTTGGGCAAACGCCTTTGTGGGATAGCGTTAAAGTAAATGCTTTATTTTCTTCAGAGGTAAATCAAAAATCTATTGAAGCTTCTATTTTAGATATCTGTAATATCGTTGCTCTAGATACTGTGGAGCTTAAAGATAGAGTTTGGGAGGAGGAGTGCCAAAAAGATTTTCCTTCAATGCGCTTTGGCAAAAGATTATGGGTTTGCCCTTCATGGGATGCTGAATCTATACTTTCAAATGACTCTATTGTAATTCATATGGATCCGGGGCTGGCTTTTGGAACTGGAACGCATCAAACAACTAGTCTATGCCTCGAATACTTAGATTTAAATCCACCAAAAAACCTTCATGTTATTGATTTTGGTTGCGGTACTGGAATATTGGCAATAGCAGCTGCAAAGTTCGGTGCTAAAAGTGTTATCGCTATTGATAATGACCCTCAAGCGGTACTTTCGAGTACAGAAAATGTAGCTAAAAATAAGTGTGAAAATACAATTACAACAATTCATTTAATCGACCAAGAGAATGATAATAAATGTGATTTATTAATAGCTAATATTTTGGCCAATCCATTGGTTGAATTGGAGCCATTATTTTCTGATTTAGTTAATACTAATGGGATGCTTCTTCTATCTGGAATTTTAAAAGAACAAGTTGATAGAGTGGTTAAATGCTATTCATTTAATTTTTCGAATATTGAAGTTGCCAATAAGGGTGAATGGTTTAGAATTTCTGGAAAAAGAAAATAAAAACCATCGTTAAATTTATCTCGGTTGCCTAGCCGCCACCAACTGCATTAATCACCTCAACCTTGTCTAAGTCTTGAAGCAGAAAAGAAGAGTGATTAGATTTTGGAATAATTGACTCATTGATTTCGATTGCAATTCGCTGATTTTGATAACCTAGATAAACAATTAGATCTTCAATATTTGAATCGTCAGGGAGTGATATTTTTTTACTGTTTACTAAAATTTCCACAAATGCATTAAGTTGTTATAGGTAGGCTAATTATAACATTGGATTATAAAATTCAGGATAAGTTAACCTTAAACACATGGTAAAATTTGCGAAGTTTTTTGACCTCTACCAGGAGTAAAGTTTTGCCTCAAACTGCCATATTAGCACTCGAAGATGGTTCAGTTTTTTGGGGTGAGTCTATTGGATCTATTGGTGAAACAGTTGGTGAGGTCGTCTTTAATACTGCAATGACGGGGTATCAAGAAATACTCACTGACCCATCTTACAATCAGCAAATCGTTGCACTCACTTATCCTCATATTGGTAATACTGGAATAAATATAGTTGATGAAGAATCATCAAATGTCTATGCTGCTGGATTAATTATTAGAAATTTACCACTTGCTTATAGCAATTGGCGATCTGAAATGAGCCTTGATAGCTACCTATCGAGTAAAAATATAGTTGCAATTTCAAACATTGATACAAGGGCATTGACTCGTCATCTGAGAACGTATGGCGCTCTTAAAGGCTGCATTATAGCCTCTAATAAAATTGATTCAAATAAAGCCATTCAAAAAGCAAAAATTTTTTCTGGTCTTAAAAATATGGATTTGGCTCAAGTAGTATCCACTCCTAAAACTTACTCCTTTAATCAAGGATCTTTCGATATAAATCATTCCACTTTTAACAAGACACCTCCAAAATTTAAAGTTGCAGTCTATGATTATGGAGTCAAGAAAAATATTTTAAGAATGTTGGTTGATATAGGTTGTGAACTTACTGTCTTTAATGCAAAGGCTCCTCTTGACGACTTATTAGCAATAAAACCTGATGGTGTTTTTCTTTCAAATGGTCCTGGAGATCCTGAACCATGCGATTATGCGATTACAAGTATTAAGAAACTATTAGAAAAAAATGTTCCAATTTTTGGAATTTGCCTTGGTCACCAGCTCTTATCAATTGCTTCTGGCGCTAAAACAGAGAAAATGAAATTTGGTCATCATGGCGCAAACCACCCAGTCCAAGACCTTAAATCAAAAAAAGTGATGATTACCTCTCAAAACCATGGCTTTGCGGTTTCAGAAAAGGGCATTCCAGATAATATTGAAGTAAGTCATAGATCATTGTTTGATAAAAGCATTCAAGGTATTAGGGTAAAGAACAAACCTGCCTATAGCTTTCAAGGTCATCCTGAAGCCTCGCCTGGCCCTCATGACGTAAGTTATCTGTTCGATGAATTTATAGAGCTCATGTCAAAATGAAATTAAATCTTACATTTAAATAAACATGCCAAAAAGACACGACATTAAAAGTATTTTAATTATTGGAGCAGGGCCAATTGTTATTGGACAAGCTTGTGAGTTTGACTACTCTGGAGCCCAAGCATGTAAGGCTCTTCGAGAAGAGGGATATCGAGTAATTTTGGTAAATTCAAATCCTGCAACCATTATGACTGATCCTAAAATGGCTGACGCTACTTATATCGAGCCAATCGAGTGGAGGACAGTTGAAAAAATTATTGAAAAAGAAAAGCCTGATGCCTTGCTACCAACTATGGGTGGCCAGACAGCACTTAATTGCGCGTTAGATCTGGATCGTCATGGCGTATTAGAAAAGCATAATGTTGAGATGATTGGTGCAAATAAAGAGGCCATTGATAAGGCAGAAGATAGAGAATTATTTCGCCAAGCCATGTTAAAAATTGGCCTTGATATGCCAAAGGCAGCCATTGCACATACTATTGATGAAGCTCTTAAGGTTCAAGAGCAAGTCGGCTATCCAACCATTATTAGGCCGTCATTTACAATGGGTGGTTCTGGCGGTGGAATTGCTTACAATAAAGAGCAATTTATAGAAATATGTCAGCGAGGACTTGATTTATCACCCACTAATGAGCTCTTAATTGAAGAATCAATCTTAGGCTGGAAAGAGTTTGAAATGGAGGTTGTTAGAGATAGTAAGGATAACTGTATTATCATTTGTGCTATTGAGAATTTTGACCCAATGGGAATCCATACAGGTGACTCAATAACGGTTGCTCCAGCTCAAACTTTGACCGATAAAGAATACCAAGTAATGCGAAACGCTTCACTTATGGTTCTTAGGGAAATTGGAGTCGATACTGGAGGCTCTAATGTTCAATTTGCTGTTAATCCTGAGAATGGAAGATTAACGATCATTGAGATGAATCCGAGAGTTTCTAGATCATCCGCGCTGGCATCAAAGGCAACTGGATTTCCTATTGCAAAAGTAGCGGCTAAATTAGCAGTTGGGTACACGCTTGATGAATTAGATAATGATATTACAGGCGGTAAGACGCCTGCATCATTTGAGCCATCTATTGATTATGTTGTTACAAAAATCCCAAGATTTGCTTTTGAAAAATTTCCTCAAGCCGATGACCGACTTACAACTCAAATGAAGTCTGTAGGCGAGGTGATGGCAATGGGCTCAACTTTTCAAGAGTCATTTCAAAAAGCTATTAGAGGTCTTGAAACAGACAAATCAGGTCTAGACCCAATTGTGGATATTACTGCAGAAGATGCTAAAGGAAAAATTAGGAGCGAGCTCTTATCTGCTGGCGCGGATAGAATATTCTACTTAGCTGATGCATTCAGAATGGGTATGAGTATACAAGAAGCTTTTGATCTTTCGAAAATTGACCCTTGGTTTTTAACCCAAGTTGAAGATCTCGTTCTAACAGAAAAAAGAATTGAAGGCTCTGATCTAGGCAAAATTAATGCTGAAAAAATTTACAAATTAAAGCAAAAAGGTTTTTCAGATAAACGATTATCAGAGCTTCTAAATTGCACTGAAGATGCTTTTAGAGATAAAAGAATATCTTTAGATATTAAGCCAGTTTTTAAGAGAGTAGATAGCTGCGCTGCTGAGTTTGATACACAAACAGCGTATCTGTATTCCACCTATCAGTCTGAGTGTGAGGCAAAACCCACAAGCAATAAAAAGATTATGATTTTGGGTGGCGGTCCAAATAGAATTGGACAAGGAATAGAATTCGATTATTGCTGTGTTCATGCATCCCTAGCTCTCCAAAAAGATGGATTTGAAACTATTATGGTTAACTGTAATCCAGAAACAGTTTCTACGGATTATGACGTATCGGATAGGTTGTATTTTGAGCCACTAACTCTTGAAGATGTTTTAGCAGTAATTGACGTTGAAAAGCCTGAGGGAGTTATTGTTCATTATGGTGGACAGACGCCACTCAAACTTGCCGCAGCACTTGAAAAAAGCGGAGCAAAAATTATAGGCACTAGCCCAGATTCGATTGATCTTGCTGAAGATAGAGAGCGCTTTCAAAAGATGATTCAAAAACTTAATCTTAAGCAACCTGTAAATGGCACCGCTCGATCACAAGAAGAGGCAGTTAAGATTGCAGATTCTATTGGATTTCCTCTAGTTGTAAGACCTTCATATGTTCTAGGTGGTCGCGCGATGGAAATTGTTTATAACAAGGAAAATTTAGAGCGTTACATGAAAACAGCAGTTCAGGTTTCTAACGACTCTCCTGTATTGTTAGATTCATTTTTAGACCATGCAATTGAAGTTGATATTGACGTAATAAGTGATGGTAAAGACATCGTTATTGGCGGAATTATGGAACATATTGAGCAGGCGGGAATTCATTCTGGAGACTCTGCATGTTCATTACCACCTCACTCACTTCCTGTTAACGTTCTCGATGAGATGAGAAGACAAGTTAAACTAATGGCCAAAGAGCTTAATGTAATTGGTTTAATGAATACGCAACTTGCATATCAAGATGGTGAGATTTATGTAATTGAAGTAAATCCAAGGGCTTCTAGAACCGTTCCATTTGTTTCTAAAGCAACTGGAGTTCCAATCGCTAATATTGCTGCGCGTGTAATGGCTGGAATATCTTTAGAAGAGCAAAACTTTACTTCGGAGGTTATTCCCAAGCATTTCTCAGTCAAAGAGTCAGTTTTTCCATTCAATAAATTTCTAGGAGTTGATCCATTTTTAGGTCCAGAAATGAGATCAACTGGTGAAGTTATGGGGGTTGGTCCTGATTTTCCTTCAGCATTTGATAAGGCTTTTCTTGCTGCGGGCGATATAATTCCCACTTCTGGAAAGGTTTTAGTCAGTCTTCGGACTCTAGATAGGGGGCGGCTTGTGGAGTTAGGTCAAAGACTAATTAGTCATGGTTTTGAAATTATTGCAACGCGCACGAACCAAGAAATTCTCAAACAAGCTGGCCTTGAATGTACAATGGTTAATAAAGTTTCAGAGGGTTCGCCGCACATTGTTGATGCGATTAAAAATGATGAAATCAGTTTAATTATTAATTCAACTGATGATACTCAAGGCCTTGAAGATGCTACGGCGATTCGATGCCAAGCATTAATTCATAAGGTTCCATGCACAACAACTGTTGCTGCAGCATTTGCTATGCTCGATGGACTAATGAGTCCTGACAAGCAAGTTGTTAGATCTTTACAATCTATACACAAATAAATTTTATGGATACAATACCTATAACTGTTGGAGGTGCAAAAGCTCTTGAAGTTGAGTTACTAAGACTTAAAGATCAGGAACGTCCAAGAATAGTAAGTGATATTGCTACGGCCAGAGAACACGGAGATTTAAAAGAGAATGCTGAATATCACGCCGCTAAAGAAGAGCAAGGTTTTATTGAAGGAAGAATTCAAGATATTGAATCTAAGTTGTCTCGTTTGCAAGTCATAGATGTTAAGCATCTTAATCAGGATGGCCGTTGCGTATTTGGCACCACAGTTAAACTTTTAAATCTTTCTGACGATACTAAAATCACTTATCAAATTGTTGGTGAGGATGAGGCTGACATCAAGCTTGGTAAAATTTCATGCCACTCTCCAATCTCCAAAGCCTTGCTAGGCAATGAAGAGGGCGATGAAGTTATAGTTAAAGCGCCAATTGGCGATATAATATATGAAATTCTTGAAGTGCAATATATCTAATGAAAAATTTATGGTCTGATGCTGATTCAACATTATTCGAGGGCGAGTTAGCATTACGAGTTTATACATCTAGATTACTTGGGCAAGACTCAACATTAGTTCTCCATGGAGGTGGTAACACGTCAGTCAAAATTAGTGAAAGTAATATTGTGGGAAATCAGGAAGAAATTCTGTATGTAAAAGGAAGTGGCTGGGATCTAGAGTTTATTGAATTAGCAGGCTTTTCTCCAGTCCGAATGAATCATATGTTAAGTCTAGCTAAATTAGACTCTCTATCAGACCCACAAATGGTTAATGAGCTAAAAACTCAATTAACTAATGCATCATCTCCTACGCCTTCTGTTGAGACAATTTTGCATGCAATATTACCCTTTAAATATGTTGACCACACTCATGCTGATGCGGTAGTGACAATTACAAATACCACAGCAGGAGAAGATCGAATAAGAGAAATTTACGGCGATCGAGTTGTTATTATTCCTTACGTAATGCCAGGGTTTGATTTGGCTAAAGATGTTGCGCGGATCTTTTCAGAGCATTCCACAGATAAAACTGAAGGAATGATTCTGATGAATCATGGCATATTTTCTTTTGGAGATAATGCAAAGGAGTCATATGATCGTATGATTAGTCTTGTGAATGAGGCTGAAAGCTATTTAGTAAGTAAAAATGCTTGGGATATTGATAAATCAAAAACTAACTTTTCAGTAAAAACAATAAGAAATCAAGTGGCAAAGTTAAGGCAAAAAATTTCTTTGATTGTTGGAAAGCCTGTATTAATGAGCCTTACTAATAGTCAACTAGGCCTAAGTTTCTCTAATAGAAAAGATGTAAATGAAATAGCAACTAGAGGTCCTTTGACTCCAGATCATGTGATTCGTACCAAACGAATACCCATGATTGGGCGAGATGTGAATAAATATAATGAAGAATATGCCTCTTATTTTAGTAAAAATGAAATTAATGCTAAGGCAAGAAAGACAGTGCTTGATTCTGCTCCAAGGGTTATTTTAGATAAGGATTTTGGACTCTGCGCTGTAGGTAAAAATATGTCAGAGATAGGTATTATTTCGGATATATACGAGCATACAATGGAAAGTATTCTTAGGGCAGAAAAATTGGGTGGCTTTCAAGCACTTCCTGCCAATGATATATTTGATTTAGAGTACTGGGATTTAGAGCAAGCAAAATTACTTAAAAATAAAAGCTCTTTAGCTTTTGAAGGCGAAGTTGTTTTAATTACTGGAGCAGCTTCGGGCATTGGAAAAGCATGTGTAGAATCTTTTCTTAGGAGGGGTTCTGCAGTAATTGCATTAGACTTAGATCCTTCAATCGAAACTGCTAATAGCCATAAAAACTATTTAGGATTGATTTGTGACGTAACTAATGAAAATGCTTTAGAAGAATTGATTGAGAAAGGCGTCCAGTATTTTGGTGGGCTTGATATGATTGTTTTGAATGCGGGTATGTTTCCAAAGGGAAAAAAAGTTTATGAATTGCCATTAGAAGAGTGGAGGGATGTTTTTTCTGTCAATCTTGATGCAAATTTAAATATACTTCGAACAGTATTCCCTTTATTGCAAGCCGCTCCAAATAATGGTCGAGTTGTAATTATTGGCTCAAAAAATGTTTCTGCCCCTGGCCCGGGAGCAGCTGCATACTCAGCCTCAAAGGCAGCGTTAAATCAACTTATGCGAGTATTATCCATGGAGTGGGGTGAGCATGGTATTCGCTTAAATACGATTCATCCTAATGCAGTATTTGATACTGGAATATGGACAGATGAAGTTCTTAAGTCAAGGGCTAAGCAATATAATCTTACGGTTAAAGAATATAAAACAAATAATATACTTGGTGTCGAGGTTTATAGTAAAGACGTATCTGAACTAGCAGCAGAATTGTGTGGGGAGTTATTTTCTAAAACTACTGCCGCGCAAATCCCTATTGATGGCGGTAATGAAAGAGTAATTTAGTTTTTTTATTAAGGATAAAGCATGAGTGATTTGAAATCTGTTCTTGGGGTAATAGGTGGAAGTGGAGTATATGAAATTGATGGACTTCAAAATAAGCGCTGGAAAAAAGTGTCATCTTCTTTTGGAGAGCCATCCGACGAGCTTCTTTTTGGCGACTTAAATGGACAAGAAATGGTTTTTTTGCCTAGACATGGAAGAGGTCATCGAATTCCTCCATCTGAAATTAATTACCGAGCTAATATTGATGCGCTGAAAAGGGCGGGAGTTTCTGAAATTATATCTGTTAGTGCTGTAGGATCTTTAAAGGAAGAGTTAAAGCCAGGTATGTTTGTCATCGTAGATCAATTTATTGACAGAACATTTGCAAGAGAAAAAAGTTTTTTTACATCAGGCCTTGTTGCCCATGTCTCTATGGCTAGTCCTGTTTGTAATAGATTGGGAAACCACATTCAAAGTGCAGCAAAAAGTATTGGTATTGAAATAGTTAGAGGTGGAGTCTATATAGCGATGGAAGGTCCACAATTTTCATCTATAGCAGAGTCAGAGCTATATCGTAGCTGGGGTTGTGATGTTGTTGGGATGACTAATATGCCTGAGGCGAAGTTAGCTAGAGAAGCTGAAATGTGTTACGTTTCAGTAGCAATGGTAACTGATTACGATTGCTGGCACACTGAGCATGATAATGTCAGTGTAGATGCCATGATTAAAGTATTAAGTGCTAATGCTGATAATGCAAGGTCTCTTGTTAAGGCATCCTCTGAGGCCATATTTTCTGATCAATTAAGTAGTAATTGCTCTTGCAAGTCTAGTCTTGAAAATGCCATCATCACTTCTCTGGATGCTCGTGATAAAGAGCTGGTAAAAAAATTAGATGCAGTTGCAGGCCGATTATTCAATTAATTAAATTTAAAAAAATATGTCAATTAAATCAAAAATTAGAACGATTGAAAATTACCCAATTGATGGAGTAATGTTTAGAGATATTACTACTTTATTTAAAGATCCCAATGGGCTTCATGAGGCAATTGATTTACTTGTAGAGCGTTATAAAGATATGAAAATTGATAAAATCGCTGCTATTGAAGCGCGTGGGTTTCTATTAGGAGCGCCATTAGCATATCTTTTAAATATAGGTCTTGTTTTGATAAGAAAGCCAGGAAAACTGCCTGCAAAAACTATTGATCAGGAGTATGAGTTAGAATATGGTTCAGATCGTATTGAGGTGCATGACGATGCAATTGAAAAAGGCGAAAAAATATTGATTGTAGATGATTTGATTGCAACAGGTGGAACGGTTGAGGCCGCAGTTAGATTAGTTGAAAAAATGCAGGGCGAGATTGTAGAGTGTTGTTTTATAGTCGATTTACCTGATATTGGTGGCAGGACAAGATTAGAGAAGATAGGGCAAAAGGTTTTTACTCTTTGTGAATTTGAGGGCGAATAAATGAATGAAAAAAATATAGAAACCTTGAGGTGGGTAGATAACCATTTTGAGATGATAGATCAAAGAGTGCTTCCTTCTGAATTTAGTTATATTTCATATAATTCTGCTAAATCAGTAGCTGATGGCATTCGCTCAATGGTTGTTAGAGGTGCTCCTGCTATTGGTTGTGCTGCAGCATATGGGGTTGCCCTTGAGGCGATAAAAATTCAAAGTCTTAATAAAGAAGATTTTTTAAGTGGCATGAGAGATGCTTGCAAAATATTACTCGAAAGTCGGCCAACTGCAATCAATCTTTTTTGGGCAGTTAACAGGATGCAATTAATAATTAAAGATAATCACAATATAGCTCCAAGAGAGTTAGCGATGATATTGTTAGAAGAGGCGCATAACATTAAGGCCGAAGATATCAAAATTAATCGAATGATGGGAAGTTTTGGTGCAGAGTTACTTTCTGATGGATCTAATGTTTTAACTCATTGTAATGCTGGTGCTCTTGCAACCGCTGGTCATGGGACTGCATTAGGAGTAATAAGGTCTGCGGTCGAGTCTGGTAAAAAAATTTCTGTTATTGCAGATGAAACTCGTCCATTTTTGCAAGGGGCTCGGTTGACAGCATGGGAGATGGTACAAGAAGGAATTCCAGTAACTTTAATTTCAGACAATATGTCAGGCCACTTAATGAGTCATGGTGAGGTTGATGCAATAGTTGTTGGCACAGATAGAGTTGCAGGAAATGGAGATGTAGCTAATAAAATTGGAACTTATATGGTAGCAGTTTTAGCAAAAAGACACAATATCCCTTTTTATGTAGCATGTCCACTTTCAACAATTGATAGATCAATTTCAAGTGGTGCTGATATTCCAATTGAGGAAAGGCCAAACTCTGAGGTAACTGGCTATCAAGATATGCAATGGGCGGCAAAGGGAGTTTCAGTTCGCAATCCCGCGTTTGATGTAACGCCAGCAGATTTGGTTACTGGATTAATCACTGAAAAAGGCGTGGTTTTAAATCCTTCTAAAGAAAAAATTGATTTATTGTTTATTTCTGATTAAATTCATACTGTAAGTCCAACTTGTTGTATGATTCTAGTTTTATTTTAGGAGTAAATAATGCCTGGCTTGTTACCAAATGTTGATCCTGATGGACTCTTAGAATACTCAGTAGTCTATACAGATAGATCTCTTAATCACATGTCTAATTCATTCCAGATTGTAATGAATAATGTTTCTGCATCACTTAAAAAGGTTTACAACGCTGAAGCAGTTGTCTTAGTTCCTGGTGGTGGAACCTATTCAATGGAAGCAGTTGCGCGTCAATTTGCAACCGATAAAAATTGTTTAGTCTTGAGAAATGGGTGGTTTAGTTATCGCTGGTCTCAGATTCTTGAAATGGGTGATATTCCGTCTGAGCAAGTAGTCTTAAAAGCTAGTAAAATTAGTGATGGATTCCAAGCTCCATTTGCGCCTGTTGACGTTAATGAAGTTGTAAACCAAATTAAAAATCAAAAGCCAGCTATAGTTTTTGCGCCTCATGTGGAGACGTCGGCTGGTATTATTCTTCCAGATGAATACATTCAGACTGTTGCAGAAGCGGTTCACTCAGTTGGTGGAATGTTTGTTTTGGACTGTATTGCTTCAGGCGCTATATGGGTTGATATGGAGAAACTTGGTGTTGATATTTTAGTGAGTGCACCTCAAAAAGGCTGGAGTGCATCGCCAGCATTTGGAATGGTAATGCTTTCATCAAATGCCTCTAAAAAGATTCATGATACTAAAAGTACAAGCTATTCATGTGACCTTCTTAAGTGGCTTCAAATTATGCAAGCCTATGAAAATGGTGGGCATGCTTACCATGCGACAATGCCTACAGATGCAATTAAGCACTTTCGAGATACTATTAATGAGACTGCTGAATTTGGTTTTGATAATGCACGTCAAAGACAACAAGAGCTTGGAGATAGAGTAAGAGGCCTACTTAGTAAATATAATTTTACTAGTGTAGCAGCTGATGGCTTTCTTGCCCCAGGAGTTGTTGTGAGCTATACCTCTGATAAAGAAATACATAATGGTGCAAAATTTAAAGATATGGGCATGCAAATTGCAGCTGGCGTTCCTCTTAAGTGTGATGAAGGCGATGATTATCAAACATTCAGACTTGGTTTATTTGGACTAGACAAACTGAAAGATGTTGATGCTGCTGTGGGCAGGCTTGAGGTTGCCTTTAAACAATTAATGGCATAATGAAAGTAGAGGGTCTAAAAATAAATGATAAAGAACAATGGCGTGAACTTTATCAAGGCTATGCTGACTTTTACAAAATGCCAATGAATGATGATATTCTTGATACAGTCTGGTCATGGATATTTGATGAAGAAAATAAGTTTTATGCTATTGGTGCCAGATCTTCTCAGGGAAATTTAGTTGGTTTTATGCATTTTAGAGAAATGCCATCTCCATTAAGAGGCTCATTAATTGGTTTTTTAGATGACTTATATGTTCATCCAGATTACAGGGGCACTGGCGTGGTTCAGTCCTTATTTAGAGAGCTTAAGTCACTTGCTGAAAAGAAAGATTGGCCGTATGTTAGGTGGATTACTGCAAGTGATAATCATAGGGCGCGAGCAGTTTATGATAAGATTTCAGGAACAATCGATTTTGTAACTTATCAAATGCAGTCAAAATAGTTTCAAGGACTTATTTATGAAATTTGGTGAAATTGTAAATAATTTTTCAGAGCCTCCACATCCAAGAGGCATCTCAATTGAAGGAAAATTAGTTAGCTTAAAACCTTTGGTAGCAAGCAAGTATTCTGAAGAACTTTTTTTGTCTAATGCACTAGACAAGGAGGCTATTAACTGGGCTTATCTTCCTTATGGACCGTTTGAAACTGAGCCTGAATATTATAAATGGATAGAGTCATTTGAAAAAAATGACGACCCTGTCTTTTTTGCAATTATTAGTAAAAAACTCAATAAAGCGATTGGTATTGCAAGTTATTTAAGAATTAATCCAGCTGATGGTTTAATTGAAGTTGGTCATATAAACTATTCCCCACTTCTTCAAAGAACGACTGAAGCAACTGAAGCAATGTTTTTAATGATGAAGTGGGCATTTGATAATGGCTATAGAAGGTATGAGTGGAAGTGTAATGCTCTTAATCTGAGATCACGTAACTCCGCCCAAAGGCTCGGTTTTTCATATGAAGGCGTCTTTAGGCAGATGGCTATCGTAAAGGGCCAAAATCGTGATACAGCTTGGTTTGCAATTATTGATAAGGAATGGGGAAAAGTTGAAGATTGTTTTAAGAAATTCCTTTTGAGTAGTAATTTTGATAAAGAAGGGCGTCCGAGGGTCTCGCTTTCAGCTTTAACAAAACCATTGCTATACAAGTTAGACAATCTTGATTGCTCATAAACTTTAGTCTAGTGTTTTATCCTCTTGGATGGTGTTTTTGATGCTGCGTCTTAAGTTGCGCATTTTGAATATGAGTGTAGAGCTGAGTGCTTGAAATATCGCTATGTCCAAGCATTAATTGAACAGAGCGAAGGTCAGCTCCTTTTTGGACAAGATGAGTAGCAAAGGCATGCCTTAGAGAGTGAGGAGAGAGCGGTTTGTCTATTCCTGCTTTCAATGCATAATCTTTAATAATGTAGAAGAAATTTTGTCGAGACATTGCCATTCCTCGATTGGATAAAAAGTAACTATCATTCTGGCCATTTTTTAAAAGTGTTGGTCTTGAGTTGAGTTCATATTTTGTTAAATAATCAATTGCAATTTCGCCCATTGGGAGTAATCTTTCTTTATTTCCTTTTCCATGAATACGTATAAATTCATCTTTTAGATTGATGTTGTGGTAACTTAAATTAATTAGTTCAGAAACTCGGAGTCCGCAAGAGTAGAGTAATTCGAGCATTGCTCGGTCTCTTTGGCCAAGTAACGATTTACTACTAGGCGTCTCTAATAATTTCTCAACCTCTTGAACATTTAGAAAAACAGGTAATTTTTTTTCTAATTTTGGATAATCTAATTGTTCAGTCGGGTCAATTTTTAAATTATGTTTGTCAGCTAAATATTGATAGAAAGAATGCAGACAAGTTAGCATTCTAGACTGTGTTGAGGCGCTTATATTTGAATCTTTTCTATATGAAAAATAATCTTGAATCTGTTTTTTATCAACATCTATAAGCAAATTATCATTAAGCCACTTACTAAAAATTTTAAGATCAGAGCGATACGCACTTAAGGTATTTTTACTGGCGCCAGTTGTCAGCCAGTAGAAATCAATAAATTGGTCTATCAGATCATTATTCATTTGGGATTATTCTACTTGAGTATATTGAACATGGGGCAAAAAAAATGCCAGTAAAACTGGCATTTAGAATTCAAATAAAATGATTATTTCTTTTTAAGTTTTTCTTTAATACGGGCAGCTTTACCTGTAAGTCCTCTCAGGTAATAAAGTTTTGCTTGGCGAACTTTACCACTTCGTTTGACTGTTACGCTATCAATCATAGTGGAATGAGTTTGAAAAACTCTTTCAACTCCTTCACCATGAGATATTTTACGAACAGTAAACGCAGAGCTTATACCGCGGTTTTTTATTGCAATAACTACTCCTTCAAAGGCCTGTAATCTCTCACGAGTTCCTTCACGGACCTTTACTTGAACCACTACAGTATCTCCTGAAGAAAATTCAGGAATGTCCGATCTTAGTTGCTCACTTTCAATTTGATCAATTAAATTCACGTTTCTACCTTTTAAGGGTTTCTAAAAAAGCCGTAATTATACATATTTTTTCTTTCCTACACAAGGAGCTAAAGGCTATTAAATAGATATTAATCATATTATTTTTTTAAATGCTTTAACCATAATATGAGATAATCAAAATAATATTTTTAAAAAACAGATAATGGGTAAAGTAACGGGATTTTTAGAGCTAGATAGGCAGGTTGAATCCTATCGTGAAGTAGAAATTCGTATTAAGGATTTTGGTGAGATCTTTTCTGGCAACCATAATTTAGATCAACTTCAACAGCAAGGTTCTCGTTGCATGGATTGTGGGGTTCCATTTTGTCAGTCTTCAAGTGGATGCCCAATAGATAATTTGATTCCTGAATGGAATGACCTTGTTTACAATAATGAATGGAAAGAGGCATTAGAGAGATTAGAGAAAACAAATAACTTTCCTGAGTTTACAGGAAGAGTCTGTCCTGCCCCATGTGAGGGTTCGTGTGTTCTTGGATTAAATAATCCAGCGGTTACAATCAAAAATATTGAGTTAGCTATAGTTGATAAAGGTTTTGATGAGGGCTGGATTAAAGCGAGACCAGTTAATACTCGAATTGGAAAAAAAGTTGCCTTAGTAGGCTCTGGACCAGCAGGCTTAGCTGCTGCTGATGAACTTAATCAAATGGGTTACTCCGTAACTGTTTATGAGCGAAGTGACCGTATTGGTGGTCTTCTAATGTATGGCATTCCTAATATGAAACTAGGAAAAGATGTTGTCGATCGCCGCGTAGATTTATTAAGACAAGAGGGCGTTGAGTTTATTACTAATACTGATATTGGTAAGGATGTCTCAACGAAAGATTTGCAAAAATTATTTGATGCTGTTGTTTTTACAACTGGCGCAACAAAGGCAAGAGACCTGCCGGCTGAAAATCGAAATGCTATTGGGATTTATCCTGCCATGGATTATTTGACTTCCAATACTAAAAGTCTTTTGGATAATGGCTATGCAGATAACAGTGAGCTCTCTGCTAAAGGCAAAAATGTTATTGTAATTGGCGGTGGTGACACAGGAACAGACTGTATAGGCACCTCTCTTCGCCAGGGCGCTAAGTCTATAATTAACTTTGAATTAATGAGTCAGCCACCAGAGGCTCGCTCAGAAACTAATCCTTGGCCAGAGTGGCCAGTAATTTTTCGTGTCGACTATGGTCATGAAGAATCTAGTAAGGTTTTTGGTAAAGATCCAAGACATTACCAGTTACTTACAAAGGCTTTTATAAAAGACAATGATGGTCATGTTAGTGGTATAAAAACAGTTAATGTTGAGTTTGCAGATGGTAAATTACATGAAATTGATGGAACTGAAAAAACTTGGGATACTGAGCTGGTTCTTCTTTCAATGGGATTTCTTTCCCCGGAGCACTATCTAAGTGAAGATGCAAATATCGATATTGATGAGCGCGGAAATTATAAAGCTGAGCATGGTGAGTATGCCACCTCTCAAAAAGGAATTTTCTCAGCTGGAGATTGTCGAAGAGGCCAATCATTAGTTGTTTGGGCAATCAACGAAGGTCGCGGCGTAGCAAATAGTGTAAATAATTTTTTAGTAAACTCTTAAAGGATTGAGAATAGTTATGGCTGAAATAATAGGCGCTGAAGTTGATGAAGAGGGTTACTTATTAAACGTTTCAGATTGGAGTATTGAGATTGCTAATGCTATGTCACAAGAGGATGGTATAGAGCTATCCAATGAGCATTGGGAGGTTATTAATTTCCTGCAAGAATATTACAAAGAGTATGATTTTGCGCCTGCTGTAAGGGTTTTAACTAAGGCAATAGCTAAGAAACTGGGTAATGATAAAGGAAACTCTCGCTACCTTTATTCACTTTTTCCATATGGTCCTGCAAAGCAGGGTTGTCGATTCGCCGGACTTCCAAAGCCAACAGGGTGTGTTTAGCCTGGCTCATAAGTTTTGACTTCCATTTTGAGATAAAAAATAAGTCATATGTCATTAATCAGCATTTTTTTTACAGTTTTTTTCTACTTTTCTGTATTGGTCTTTATTACAGGTTTTTCTTATAAAGTTATTCAGTATTGGAACACTCCTGCGCCACTTAAAATACCTATTGCACCAGCTCCTTTAAAAAAATCTGGTGTATTATTAAGGCTTTCTAAAGAGGTTTTTTTATTTGCAACTCTGTTTAAATCAAGTAAATGGACTTGGCTTTTTGGTTGGAGTTTCCACCTTGCTCTAGTTCTACTTTTTTTTCGGCATTTGGTTTATTTTTGGCCGGGTGAAATTCCTTTAATCTTACTTAAAACTGAACCGTTAAAATATGCCGCTTATCCCCTTATTTTTGGTTTGACCGGCTTATTAGGTAGAAGGATTTTTGTTGATAGAGTTAGATATATTTCAGCGCCATCAGACTACCTCATGTTACTATTAATAATTGTAATAGGGGCTAGTGGAATGGTGATGACCTTTGCGAATAATCATCCAAATATGCTCTTAGTGAAAAATTTTGCAGAGGGTTTAATTACTTTTAAGTGGTCTGAATTGCCCTCAGAGGCGATTTTCTTAGCTCACATTGCTCCCGTCTTCTTTCTTATAGCTATTTTCCCGATATCAAAATTATTACACGGCCCAGGTATATTCTTTTCGCCTACACTTAATCAGGTGGATAATGCTCGTAAGAAGAGACACATCTCCAAGTGGGCTATGCAAAAAGAAAAAAATACAAAAATTGATCTCGAGCACAATCAAGATGAAGGAGGTTAATCGTGCCCAATAATAGTATTGAAAAACTTCCTACTTATCTTGAAATTCCCCCTATAAAGAAAAACTCAATGGCTGGTAAGGGGCCTTTTAAGGCCAGTATAGATATCCAAAAAGACCTAGGTTTTCCAGGCGAAAAAGTAGATAACTGGCAGCAAATAGCAATAGATAAAATTGCTGAAACTAAATCCAAATACAGATCTGTCCAAGTTTTTTTGGATTCCTGCATGAAGTGCGGCGTTTGTACTGATAAGTGCCACTATTATTTAGGAACCGCCGACCCCAAAAATATGCCAGTTGCTAGGCAAGATTTATTTAGAAGTGTTTATAGGAGGCACTTTACTTTTGCTGGAAAGTACTTCCCAAAACTAGTAGGCGCTAAAGACTTTGATGAAGATATGCTTGATGATTGGTATAACTATTTTCATCAATGCTCGCAATGTCGAAGATGTGCAGTATTTTGCCCTATTGGAATTGATACGGCTGAAATTTCAATGGCAGCTCGCGAGGTAATGAATGTAATTGGTGTTGGTCAAAAATATCCTAATCAAATATTGGGAAAGATTAATAAAATAGGAAATAACTTAGGGATGCCTGAGCCAGCTTTAAGAGATACGCTAGCTGACTTAGAGGAAGAGATTGAAGAAGATACTGGAGCAAGTGTAAAGCTGCCTCTTGACATTAAAAACTCTGAAATTTTAATGGTTACCCCTTCAGCAGATTTTTTTGCTGAACCACATATTGATGGACTTATTGGTTATGCTAAAGTTTTTCATCAAAGCGGAATAAGCTGGACATTAAGTTCTTACGCTTCAGAGGCTGCAAATTTTGGCATGTTTATTGGTAACTATGATGTAATGAGGCAGGGCGCATTGCGAATTCGTAAGGCAGCACTTGACTTGAATGTGAAACGTGTTGTAGTTGGTGAGTGCGGCCATGCTTGGCGAGTTGCATACAGTTTTTGGAATACTCTTACTGGCTTAGGTAGTGGGGGGAGTGATGAATATTCATTAAAACTTCAAAACCAATTAGATAGTAATTACCCTCAGCCACAACATATGATTGAATTTACTTATGATTTAATCCAAAGAGATAAGTTGTCATTTGACAAGTCTAAGAATGATCATCGAGTTGTTACTTTTCATGACTCCTGTAATGTTGCTCGTGGAAGTAATATGGGTGATATTGAAAATGGCCAGTTTATTTTGCCAAGAGAGGTAATCAAAGCTGCTTGCAATAACTTCTCAGATATGCATAAATCCACAATAAAGTCTGCAACTTTTTGTTGCGGTGGCGGTGGCGGATTATTAACCGATGATCTTATTGACTTAAGAATAAAAGGAGCAAAGCCAAGGATGCATGCTTTAAAGCAAAGTGAGCAAGACAATGGCGTAAACACGTTAGCAGCAATTTGCGCTATATGTAAATCTCAGTTTTCTAAAGTGCTGCCCAATTATGATTTTGACCCATATATGATTGTAAGCGTTCATCAACTGGTCAGTGATGCAATTATTCTAACTAAAGATTCAGAAACTTAAGCCCAGAGCCGTAGAATATTATTCTAGTTTTCGGTAGTAATTAACTATTCCTTGATATATTGAATCCGCAATTTTTTGCTGTTGTTTGCTATTGGTTAAACGTTTTTCTTGAGTTGGGTTTGATATAAAAGCAGTTTCAACTAAAACTGAAGGTATGGCGGGAGATTTTAGAACTACAAAGTTAGCTTTTTGTGGTATTTTTTTATGGATTGGCCCAATTTTTTCAAGCTGACTGATTATCTCCTTAGCAAGGTTAAATGATTGCATATCACGATCTTTCCTTGAAAAATCTGTCAAAATATTTTTTAAGAATTGATCATTATCAATGACCGTTTCAACGCCTCCGAACTGATCCACTAGATTCTGAGATTGTTCTAATTGTTGGGCTAGTTTACTGTTATTTCCTTTCTCACTTAAGGTGTAGATCGAAGCGCCTTTTGCAGTTGCGCTTTCTACAGAATCAGCATGAATAGAAATAAACATGGTAGCGTTTTCTTTTTGCGCTATTGTTATTCTTTTAGTTAGTGGGATATAGTAGTCACCACTCCTAGTTAAGACAGCTTTTAGATCGCTATTTTTATTAATTTTTAGTACAAGTTTTTTGGCAATTGCTAAATTTACATTCTTTTCTTGTGATTTATTTTTACCTATAGCTCCTGAATCTTCACCGCCATGACCTGCATCAACTAAGATAATTTTTTGAGTTATTTGTGTTGATTTTTTTACAGATTTTGAAGCTTTTACTGCTGATTGAGATTTTAAGTCAATAATATCTACCACGAGTCGATGAGATTTATATTTTGTGTTAGGTTGCAACGTAAAGTGCCTAACTTTGAAATTTTTATTAATATGTACGATTAGCTTAATAGTCTTTTTATCACGCTTTATAAGGACTTTTTGTATTCTGATATCTTTAAAAAAAATATTTGAAAAAGTTTCAGATAATACTTCAGCATCATCAAAACTTATAACAACAACCTTGTCAGTATTCGTTATATTAAAGAGTGTGTCCTCTTCTTTATCGATAACAATTCGAGTTTGATCTGGCGCAGTCCAATACCTAAAATCATAAAGCGTAGTCTTCTCTTCACTAAATGCAGAAGTCACAATTAGAGCAAAAATTAAACTTATCCAATAGCGCATTCTAGAATTAATTTTCCTGTTTCAGTTTGAGATGTGACATTTATTATTCTTGCTTCACCATTACCACTAATTTTTATAGATAAATCGGCAGTTGCAATAGCTCCTTTACCCAATTCTGGCCACTCTATAAGTTGAAGGCTGTTTGGCTTAAGATATTCGCGAATTCCAATGTATTCTAATTCTTCAGGGTCACTAAGTCGATAGCAGTCAAAATGATGAATATCCACTATGTCATTTTGATAACTTTCAACTAATGTATAAGTGGGGCTTTTTACTTTATCAAATCCAAAGTATCCAATAAAGCTTTGTGCTAGCGTTGTTTTTCCAGCTCCAAGATCACCAATTAAATATATTATGCATGAGCTTTGTAAGTCAGAGCAGCAGTGCGCAAGCTTTTTACCTAGCTCTTGAGTGCCATGAAGATTTTTAACAACTAAATCCAAAACAATTGATAAAGATAAACAGCCAAAGCAGACAATAGAATAAATCCACCGAAACGACTAATTTTAAGCCTCATTGAAAGAATGACAATTAAAAAGGTGAGTATTAACATTGAGATATAGTCTCGACTCATTACCTCAGGTGGAACTTTCAGAAGTAGAATTGGAGTTTGAAAAGGCACAATTAATGCTGGTATTGCAAGCACTCCTAAAGTGTTAAATAAATTTGATCCAATAATATTTCCAATAACCATTTGATGCTGCTTTTTTAAGGCGCTGCTTATGGAAACTGCTAGCTCAGGAAGGCTTGTGCCAAGCGCTACAACAGTTAGTCCAATAACTAGCTCAGGTACTTTGAAAGATATAGCAAGACTGGTTCCTCCCCAAACAACAAGCTTTGCACTAGCGACTAGTATGACAAGAGATACACATAAAAGGGCCCAGGTCTTTCCTTTTCCTTGATTCTGGGAATTATTTTCAAGACTGTCGGTATCTATATGATTGCTTTTTTTTGAATCTATAAATACGCTGGCGAGAAATAGTGATAGCAAAGCAAGAAGTATCAATCCATCAGTTAGACTCAAAATGCCATCTAATAGTAAAAAGCCTGCTACTAGGGTTGATAAAAATAAGAATAGCCATTCTTTTTTTAATACAGATTTTTCAACTGTAATAGGGAGAATTATTGCAGTAATTCCTAGTACTAAGCCTATATTAAAAATGTTTGAACCGAATGCATTACCTATGCTCATTTCAGGATGACCATCAAACGCTGCAAGCCCCGAAACAAAAATTTCTGGAGCAGACGTGCCAAAGCCAAAAATGAGCAAACCTATTACTAGGGGTGAAATATTAAATATTCTGGCAATTTTAGCGCCATTATCAGTGAATGCGTCAGCACTCAACATTAGCAATACAAAGCCAGTTAGAAGAGATAAAATTGGAAGTAACATATCGTTATATAGGATGATTATGGCGTCTATTATAAAGTCATCTTGGTCAGAATTTATAAAACAGACGTTCTAATTTAACCACTAAAGTTTAATATGTTGCTGAATAAACATTTAAAACTATCTTCAAAGCATCTATTTATAATGAATCAATGATACTTATAACTCGACCATTAGCACAAACTGAAAATCTCAAAGCACTTTTAAAAGTAGCTAATATTGATTATGCTTTTTTCCCCGCCTTTGAGGTCAAAAAAATAAGTACAGAAGTTTTAAATAAGAAATATGATGTCATAATTTTTATAAGCACTAATGCCGTTAATTATGCCGAAGATTATTTTGATGAGATATTTGTAGAGCCGTTTAAGGTTTTTGCAGTTGGCCCTATTACTGCTCAAAGATTAATTGATAAAGATATTAAAGTTGATTGCTTTCCTAAGTCTAATGCTTCAAGTAATGAGCTATTGGCAATGCAAGAGTGTTCAGAATTGACCAATAAGAAAATTCTTATTGTTAGAGGTAAGGGGGGTTCAGAAACGCTCAAAAACCATTTGATAGAAATGAATCAGGTTGATTATCTTGAAGTTTATGATCGAGTGCCTTGTGAATTTTCAAAACTTCATGCTGAATCAATTGAGTTATTTTTGAATTATCCTAAGAGTGTGTTAATGGCAAGTAGTAATGAAAGTCTGTCCAATGTCGTTCGCCTATTTAATCTTGACTCATCTAATAATTTTGATAAGCTAAAGTCAAGAAAGCTTATTGTTTTTAGTCAAAAGATTAAAGTCTTGGCAGAGAAATTAGGCTTTGAAAATATAAAAGTTACTCTAAACCCCTCTGACCAGGATCTAATAAATGAATTAATCAATGAAAAGAATTAAAAAAAATCGCACAAGTAGAAAATGATTGTGTAACATACATTAAACTATATCGGGAGTTCAGGTGATTAGATTCGGTATTTCATGGGTGGCACGCTTACTTGGCGTCAGTGGTTTTACCGTCCAACAACCAACAACTCGTGGTTCCCTCCAAGATTTAAATATTTCTGAAAGAATTACTCCTTTTAATCCTAGTAATTTAGCTATTAATAACATACACTCTCTAGATGAGTCAGAAGCTACTCGTCACTTAAAGCGCTTTCAAGATACTCAGGTCAAGTTAAGTAAAGGAGAGCAAGTTAGCGATGCCAGTAATGACCAAGATCTTGTATCTGTAATTGCTACTTTGAAGTCAAAATTATATCAAGAGTCTATTAAGAGTAAGCATTATACTAATGCTTTTAATGAGCTAAATGACAGGCTAGTTGAGTTAGAAAATATTGTCCAACCTGGAAAGAAGACAGATTTTCAAAAACTTCAAGGCTGGGTTCACTCGAAAAGATACTTCCATTAATCTTTAGTTTTTTTATTACTGACGAGACTCTCTCGTTCTGATTCATTCTGTAAAAATGAAAAGTAATTAGGTATAATGTTACTTGGTTTTTTAAATTAATATTTTTATTAAATAAATATGTCAAAAAGTGATTACATTGAGTTAGAAGGCGTCGTAAAAGAAAAATTACCTAATACAACTTTTAAGGTTGAATTGGAAAATGGGCATAGCGTACTTGCTCATATTTCTGGAAAGATTCGTAAGCACTACATACGCATACTACCTGGCGACAAGGTAACTGTTGAAATGACTCCTTATGACCTAACTAAGGGAAGAATTACCTTCAGACACAAATAAATGCACTCTAATATTGAGGCTTTTGACTATATATAAGCTCAATTTGATATGAATTTTATTAAAAAAATAATTTCAAAAATTCTGAGATAATATTTTTAAGCCATAGATAAGCCAGTGTGGTGGAATTGGTAGACACGCCGGATTCAAAATCCGGTTCCTTCACGGGAGTGCCGGTTCGACCCCGGCCACTGGTACCAAACTTGTTTAGGACTAAATAAAATGGACAACAACTTTGTAAGTGAAGCGCTGAATTTAACCATGTTTGGGATGGGATTCGTTTTTGTTTTTCTTGCTTTGATGGTTGTTGTCACAAATGTAATGTCCTTTCTTGTAGCAAAAATTCAACCTGCAACTAACGACGCTTCTGCGTTGGATTCTGACCCAATAATTGAGATTGATGAAAAAACAAGAGCAATTATTGAGGCAGCAATAAAAATGCATACACAGAGATAACTATATGTCTAACAAAGAAAATAATAAACCAGTCCAAATAACCGAGCTAGTTCTTAGAGATGGACATCAATCGCTTTTTGCAACTAGAATGCGAATTGATGACATGCTTCCTATTGCAGAAAAATTAGACAAAATAGGTTATTGGTCAATGGAGTCTTGGGGTGGTGCTACATTTGATGCTTGTATTCGTTTTCTTGGAGAAGATCCTTGGGAGAGAATACGTGAAATCAAAAAAGTTATGCCTAACACTCCTCAACAAATGCTCCTTAGAGCCCAAAATTTGTTGGGTTACCGTCACTATAGTGACGATGTAGTTAGAAAATTTGTTGATAGATGTGCTGATAATGGTGTTGGTGTTTTAAGAATATTTGACGCAATGAATGATACGCGCAATCTTAAAACTGCCATTGATCAAACAGTTAAAGTTGGCCAGCATGCTCAAGGCACGATTTCATATACAGTTAGTCCAGTCCATACAACTGAATTATGGATTGAGATGGCTAAAAAAATTGAAGATATGGGCGCACATTCTTTATGTATTAAGGATATGGCTGGCTTATTACAGCCTTATGTTGCTTATGACCTAGTTAAAAAATTAAAAAAAGCGATTGATATTCCTATTCAGCTTCATGCGCATGCGACTACTGGTCTGTCTACTGCTTGCATTATTAAGGCTGTTGAGGCTGGGATAGACCGCGTTGATACCTGTATTGGTTCGATGAGTATGACTTACAGCCATTCTGCCACTAATTCTATTGTTTCTATTTTAGAGGCAAGCCCTCGTAAAACTGGTTTAGATTTAAAAAAGCTTGAAGAAATTGATCAGTACTTTAAGCCAATCCGAGCTAAATATGCTAAGTTTGAGGGATCACTTAAGGGTGTCGATTCAAGAATTCTAACATCTCAAGTACCGGGCGGCATGCTGACTAATATGGAGAGCCAATTAAAAGAGCAAAATGCACTTGATAAAATGGATGAAGTTTTGTTAGAAATACCTCGAGTTCGAAAAGACTTGGGTTATATCCCTCTAGTAACTCCTACCTCTCAGATTGTTGGTACTCAATCTGTACTCAATATTCTAACTGGTGAACGCTATAAAACTATTACAAGAGAGTCAGCCGGGATACTAAAAGGCGAGTATGGCGCTGCGCCTGCCCCAGTTGATAAAGATCTTCAACAAAGAGTTTTAGAGGGTTCAGAGGCTATTACATGCCGGCCTGCAGATAATATTGAGCCTGAGTTAGATATTCTTGAGGCTGAGTTTGATAAACTTGTGACAGAAAAAGGTATTCGGGTTGCAGATGAGAAAATTGATGATTTGTTGACTTATGCTCTTTTTCCACAAGTGGGAATTAAATTTTTAGAAAATAGAGACAACCCAGATTTCTTTGAACCCGTTCCTGAACCATTAAGTAGCTCTCTTGACAGTGGAGAAAAGGAAGGAATATATACTGTTTCATTTAAAGGTAAGTCATATACAGTTAATGTTTCTGCGGGTGGCACTATAACATCTATGGGCGGCTCCTCAGATCAACCGGCATTAAGCTCCCAAGATTCACAAGTTAATTCAAGTCCTGTGGCGAATGAAAAGGAGGATGTCTCCGCTCCACTATCGGGAACTATTTGGAAAATTTTAGTTAGTCCTAACCAGAATGTTAAAAAAGGCGATACCCTGCTTGTTTTAGAGGCTATGAAAATGGAAACTGAAATCAAAGCAACGTGCTCTGGAGTGGTTTTAAATGTTGGCGTTAAAGAGGGTGATTCAGTAACTGTTGGTCAACTTCTTCTTTCTTTAGGTTAGCCATGGAGCAACTAAAGCTACTTTGGATTAATACAGGTTTATATCAGATGGACTGGGGCCAAGGTCTTATGCTATTTGTCGGTATGTTGCTGATTTATTTAGCAATTGTAAAAAAATTCGAGCCACTCCTGCTTCTGCCTATTGGTTTTGGTGCTCTTCTAAGTAATATTCCGGGGGCAAATTTAGCTATTGATGGTGGAATTCTTCATCTGTTTTATGTGATTGGTATTGAGTCTGGCGCCTTCCCACTAATAATCTTTATGGGTGTTGGTGCTTTAACAGATTTTGGGCCTCTTCTCGCTAATCCTAAAACCCTCTTACTTGGAGCAGCTGCTCAGTTTGGGATTTTTGCTACACTTCTAGGTGCCGTTGGTTTATCCGTATTAGGCGTGTTTGATTTTAGTTTGAAACAAGCTGCCGCAATTGGAATTATTGGGGGTGCTGATGGCCCTACCTCTATTTATGTTGCTTCAATTCTTGCGCCAGAGTTGCTAGGAGCAATAGCTGTTGCTTCGTATTCGTATATGGCATTAGTTCCTCTTATTCAGCCACCAATTATGAGGGCAATGACTAGTGAAAAAGAAAGAAAAATTAAGATGGTTCAGTTACGTGAGGTCTCTAAAACTGAAAAAATTATTTTCCCAATTATTTTGCTTTTACTTGTAGCACTCCTTTTGCCAGCTGCTGCTCCTTTATTAGGAATGTTCGCTTTTGGTAATCTAATGAAAGAATCTGGTGTTGTTGACCGCTTAAGTGACACTACACAGAATGCTTTAATTAATATCGTGACTATTTTTCTTGGCCTTGCGGTGGGCTCAAAGTTGATGGCTGATAAATTTCTTCAACTGGATACTTTAGGAATACTATTATTGGGCTTGGTTGCTTTTTCAATTGGCACAATGTGTGGCTTGTTAATGGCAAAGCTGATGAATGTATTTAGTAAAAATAAAATTAATCCATTAATTGGGTCTGCAGGAGTTTCTGCAGTTCCAATGGCTGCCCGTGTCTCTAATAAAGTTGGTCTTGAGTCTGATTCAAATAATTTTCTACTTATGCATGCAATGGGGCCAAATGTGGCTGGCGTTATAGGATCAGCAATCGCTGCAGGTATAATGATTCAATTTCTAGGCTAGTAATTCACTTAAGTCTTTGAGACCCCAAATTGAAAAGCTAAATGATTACCGAAAAACAAACTAGATTTATGTTTCGTGAATTTCACTATTGGATAAAGTAAGCTTCCTACCCATCTTATTTGCAATAGATAGATCATGAGTAACAATTAACAGTGCTGTAGTTTTGTTTTTGTTTAGCTCTATGATTAGTTCTAAAACTTCTGCTGCATTTGCCGCATCTAAATTTCCTGTAGGCTCATCTGCTAATAGGCAAACTGGTTCAGTTATCATGGCTCTTGCGATTGCAACCCTTTGTCTCTCTCCTCCTGATAGCTCAGAAGGCTTGTGATTTAATCTATTTTCAAGCCCAACTTTTGTTAATATTTTTTTAGATTTGAGTAGTGCTTCATTTTTATCACTGCCCATAATTAAAAGAGGCAAAGCAACATTGTATATTGCAGGAAAGTCATTTAGTAAGTGATGAAATTGATACACAAAACCAAGGTTCTTGGCACGTAAATCCGTTCGATCTGTTTCACTTATTTTTGAAATATTGGTGTTATCAATAAGCATAACACCTTCAGTAGGAGTGTCAAGACCAGCCATTAGATTAAGTAACGTTGATTTTCCACATCCTGATTGGCCAATAATTGCAGTTGTTTCTCCAGACTTAATTTCAAAATTTAAGTTTTTTAAAACTTCTGTTTTATTATTGCCCTCATTGTATGAAAAGCTAACAGAACGACATTCAATTATATTACTCATGCCTCAAAACCTCTGAAATATTAACTTTTCCAGCACGTTTTGCTGGATAAACGGCTGCAATAATTACCAATATAAAAGCGCCCAGAACTATACTAATGACATCACTTAGTAGAATCTTTGATGGAAATCGACTAATGTAAAACAAATCTTTAGGGAAAAACTGGAAGCCGATAATACTTTCAATTCCAGAAATAACAGATTCGATATTCAGAGCTAATATTAATCCAAGAATTGTTCCAATAGTAATACCAATAATGCCAATACTGAGCCCCTGATAAAAGAATATCCTTACAATTCTTTTTGGAGTCATTCCAATGGTTCTTAGAATTGCTATGTCAGACTTTTTGTCTGTAACTACCATAACCATCATAGATACTATATTAAAAGCAGCAATAGCAATAATCAGCGAAAGAATAATTGCAATCATTTGCTTTTCCAGATTCAAAGCTCTAATAAAATTTCGTTGTTGTTGCATCCAATCAACGCCATAATAACCATCTCCTAAAGATTGGATTACGCTCTCAGTGATCTTATTTGCTTCAAATAGGTTGTCTACCTTGAGGCGAATCCCAGATACTTGATTTCCGAGACCAAATAAATCTTGGGCATCATAAAGGTGTATAAATGCCAAGCCATTATTGTAATCATTGACGCCTGCATTGAATATTCCACCTACCGTGTATGATTGTGACTGAGGAACTAACAGCCCAATTGAGTTTCTTGCGGGCGCTATAAGAGTAAGTTTATCTCCAATCCCTGTGCCCATTGCTGTTGCTAGGCCAACACCAATTAATATTGATGATTCATCTTCATCTAAATTAAGGGTGCCATACTTAATGTCATCTAGTAGAGCAGAGGTTGTGGATTCTAAATCTATAAGAACACCTCTTACGCTAACTCCTTGCGAGGCATTTTTTGAAGTCATTAAAGCAAAGTCTTCAACAAAGGGGGAGGACGCGATAATTTGATCCTGCGAGTTAATTTTTTTTCTAAGATCTTGCCAATTTTCAAGCGTATCATCAGATTCTGTTATGTAAGAATGGGAAATCGTATTTAAAACTCGATTCATTAGCTCTTCATGGAAACCATTCATTACAGATAAGACAGTAATAAGAGACATGACAGCTAGAATTAGGCCAACCATAGATACGCCAGAAATAAAAGAAACAAAGCCTTTTTTTCGATTAGATCTTAAATATTGGTTAGAAATATGAAATTCAACACTCATGGTTGGAATATTTTGTCATAATTAAAGTTTTAAAAGTGATTAAAGTTATCAAAATGTCAAGTAATGCAAGTTTTATCAATCATAGTAAGTTTGGTTTGGTTAACTTTTTGCTTCTTCCTTTTTCTGTTGTTTTTTCCATTTTTTTCAATATACGTCTTTGGCTATATAAGCTAGGGATATTAAAAGTTAACGTTTCACCATTGCCAGTAATAGTAGTGGGTAATATAACAGCAGGTGGAACTGGTAAGACTCCAATTGTAATTGCAATTGCTAATTATTTTTCGTCTCAGAATAAAAAAGTAGGAGTTGTATCCAGAGGTTACGGAGGAAAGTATACACAAGAATCCCTGGAAGTTACTTTGATGAGTGACCCAATTGAGTGTGGTGATGAACCCTTATTAATAAAGCAAGAAACTGACGCTTTTGTTGTAGTTGCTAAAAAAAGAAGCAAGGCGGTAAAGTCTTTAATTGAAAACCATTCAGTAGATCTAATTATTAGTGACGATGGTCTTCAGCATTACGCCATGGGACGTGATATTGAAATTGCAGTTATAGACGGACACAATCGTTTTGGAAATGGATTGCTTCTTCCAGCAGGGCCACTCAGGGAGACAAAAAAAAGACTTAAATCTGTTGATTTTATTATAAATAATGGCTCTAAGGCAGACGGAGAGATATCTTGCCAAATTGAGGCAGAGTGCTATATAAATTTGCTTACTAATGAAGTAAAAGATCTAGACTACTTTAATGGTAAAAAATGCTTTGCAGTTTCAGGAATTGGAAAGCCAGATAATTTTTATTCACTGCTTGAAAAACTTGGCGTTAATTTAATTACTACAACATTTGCAGACCATCATCCTTTTATTCAGAAGGATGTAGAGTTTAAGGATGACTATCCAATCCTTATGACATCTAAGGATTGTGTAAAATGTAAACAGTTTGCAACAAATCAAATGTGGTATTTGGCAGTTAGTGCAAAAATTAGTCCTGAGTTTTATCATCAAATGGAGTCTAAATTGTGATCGATAAAAATTTATTAAAAATGTTGGTTTGCCCTCAAAGTAAAGCGCCTTTAAAGTTAGTTGGCGAAGAACTAGTGTGTGAAAAAAGTCAATTAGCCTACCCGATCCTAGACGGCATTCCAATTCTTCTAGTAGAAGAGGCCCGAAAAATTAATTCTGAAAAATAATGGATTTTTCCATTATTATCCCTGCTCGATATGCTTCAAGCCGTTTACCGGCAAAGCTATTAGAAAATATAAATGGTAAAACACTTATTGAGCACACTTACTCAAATGCAATTAAGAGTAACGCACATCGCGTAATTATTGCAACGGATGATGAAAGAATAAGTGTGATTGCTAAAGAGTTTGGCGCTGAAGTTTGTATGACTGACCCAAGCCACACATCTGGAACATCTCGCTTATTTGAAGTAGTCTCTTCTCTAGATTTTAATGATGATGAGGTCGTTGTTAATGTTCAGGGTGATGAGCCAATGATGAGTCCTGATGCAATCAATCAAGTAGCATCTAATTTGATTAATAGTGGTATGAGTGTTGCAACGTTATGTGAAAAAATTGAAAGTGAAGAGTCTTACTTTGATCTAAATTGCGTTAAAGTCGTATATAATTCGCGCGGCAAAGCTTTGTACTTTTCAAGATCGCCTATCCCTGCCTTTAGGAACAGTAGTGAGATTAATTTGGATTTTTGTTTTCGACATATTGGTTTATATGCTTATCGTGTTAGTTTTTTAAAGAAGTATTTCCAAATGGGTAAGTCTGATCTTGAACTAGCTGAGAAACTGGAACAATTAACTATATTAAACCAAGGAATTGATATTAATGTTGATATTTCTTGTGCTTCAACAGGGTATGGAGTTGATACAGAAAGTGATTTAAAAAAAGTTAAAAAGGAATTAAAAAAATGAATATTATTGATGGTAAAGAGATTGCAAAAAATCTACGTTTAAAAATTGCTGAAGAAGTCAAAACGCTTCAGCGACCTCCAGGTCTTGCTGTAATTTTAGTGGGAGAAGATCCCGCATCAGCAGTATATGTAAAAAATAAAGAGCTTGCATGTAAGCAAGCAGGTTTTTTTTCAGACAAGATTGTTAAGTCAGAGAATACGACTGAAGAGCAACTCTTGGAAGAAGTTGAGCGGCTTAATAATAACCCTCATATCGATGGTATTTTAGTTCAGCTTCCTTTACCTAGTCATATTGATGCGAATAAAGTTATTGAGCACATCTCACCATATAAAGATGTTGATGGGTTTCATAGTGAAAATATTGGAAAATTAATGCAGAATAAATCCCACTTAAGGCCATGCACTCCCAAGGGCGTTATGACAATGCTGGCATCAGTTGGTTGCGAGGTCGAAGGTATGAATTGTGTAGTTATTGGTGCTTCAAATATTGTAGGCAGGCCTATGGCAATGGAGCTTCTAAATGCAAGAGGAACTGTGACTATTTGTAATAGTAAAACTAAAAATGTGGCGGAAAAAGTTAAGCAGGCAGATATTGTTGTAGTTGGCGTTGGAATTCCAAAAATGGTTAAAGGTGATTGGGTTAAAGATGGAGCCATCGTTATTGATATTGGCATTAACCGACTGGAAGATGGCTCTCTTGTTGGAGATGTTGATTTTGATGCAGTTAAAGATATAGCTGGAGCTATAACTCCTGTTCCTGGTGGAGTTGGACCAATGACTATTGCAACGCTTCTAGAAAATACATTGATAGCATATAGGCAGAACTTATGAGATTTTTTCTGAGATTGTTAAGAGAAGGCTCAGGCAGAATATTAATCTTAATTGATTGGCTATTTAAACCTTCAGTAGTAAAAAGAAGTGATGAAGAGCAAGTTAAGGTTGACCTGGAGACAAAAACCTTAAAGCTTTACCAATTCTATGCGTGTCCATTTTGTGTTAAGACTAGAAGAGCGATTAAACGTTTAAATCTTAAAGTTGAGACTCGCAATGCGCAGGCAGCTGGTGAGTTCAGAAAAGAGCTTGAATTAAGCGGTGGAAAGATCAAAGTTCCATGTTTAAAGGTAGAGGTTGCTGGTGAGGCGAGTTGGATTTATGAATCAAATGATATTATCAAGTACTTGGATGAACGCTTTTAATAAACCATGTGAGTTTTTGTAAAAATGCTTTATATTCGAGGCGGCAATAAAGAGCAAATAGAGCTTTCACAGCAGCTTTTTAACTTTTGCAGTAACGGCTTGTTTCAAGCAAATAACACCCCAAATATTGACCTAATTATTCAAAAAGTTGATGGCGCCCTTGCCTGGACAGACTATGAAGGGGATAGAAAGTTCTTTATAGAAATTGAAGAGTCATTAGATAAGAAAAAGTTCATTATCACCCTGTGCCATGAAATGATTCATGTTTGTCAATTCTTAGCAGGCGTTGAGGTGAGTGAATTATCAGCATATCACTATGAATCGAAACTAGCAGAGCAGTTTTATCAAGAAGAGCTAAGCAGTGGAATTGGGGGTAGCCTTATTGACCTTAATGAGGATTAAGGTAAATACTCTTTTAAGTTGTCTATCGATTGATTTAAATCATCAATTGAATTAGAAGTAATAGTTATATGACCCAACTTTCGTCCAGTACGTTCTTCTTTGTCGTATAAATGAAGGTGGGCGCTTTTAGTTTTAAGTGCTTTTTGAATAGGCCCATGAACTCCAATTATATTAATCATAGCACTAAACTTTTTGGTACTAGTCGTTTGCCCTAAAGGCGACTCTGTAATTGCTCTTATATGATTTTCAAATTGAGAGGTTTGTGCACCTTCAATTGTCCAATGGCCAGAATTATGTACTCTTGGGGCTATCTCATTAACTAGAAGTCCACTATCAGACTCAAACAGCTCAATGGTTAAAACCCCAACATGTTTAATTTCATTGAGTAGCGAACTCATATATCCTTCAGCTCTCTTTTGCAGAGACTCTGAGATATTTTGTGCAGGAGCTATAGTCAGCCTTAGTATGCCTTCATGATGTGAATTTTCAACCAAAGGATAGTATGCAAGGCTGCCATCTATACCTCTAACAGCTATTAAAGATAGCTCTCGTTTAAAGTTTATAAAACCCTCAAGGATAGACTCTACACCGGACATATTTTCCCATGCTTCATAGAGCTGTATTTCGGATTTTATTAGAAATTGACCCTTTCCATCATAACCATCTGTAGCTGTTTTTAGAATTGAAGGGATTCCAATACTCTTAATTGCTCTTTTAAGATCATCTAGGCTGTTAACCATCTGATAGGGTGCACAGGGTATTTTTAATTTATCAAGAAGTGCTTTTTCTCTTCCACGATGTTGAGAAATGTATAAGGATTTATCACTGGGATAAACCTTTGTATTTTGATTAATTTTATTAACAATAGTTACGTCTGTATTTTCGCTTTCGTATGTCACAATGTCTGAACTATCCGCAAAATTCTTTAAAATTTCTGGATTGTTATTGTGAATGAATGTCTTGCCAAGAAGTGAAGACGGCTCGTCTTCTGATAATGCTAAAAATCTCATTTGGTGGCCTAATGGATATGCCGATAGTGCAAGCATTCTCCCTAATTGACCCGAACCAAGCACCCCAATTTTCATAAGTTATTTCTCAGGGTTGGGATTGTTTAGGACACTTTGAGTTTGCTCTAAACGAAATTCTAATACCTTTTGTCTTACTACCTCGTTATGGTTACCCACAATTTGCGCTGCTAAAATGCCAGCATTTTTTGCGCCAGCTTCTCCGATGGCTAGTGTTCCTACAGGAATTCCTCCAGGCATCTGCACGATTGATAACAATGAGTCTTGACCACTTAAAGCCTTAGATTGAACTGGGACTCCTAAGACTGGCACAATTGTTTTTGATGCAACCATTCCAGGCAAGTGAGCAGAGCCTCCAGCACCAGCTATTATGACCTCAAGGCCTCTAGCTTGAGCGGTTTCAGCGTACTCAAACATTAAATCAGGAGTGCGATGGGCTGATACAACCTTGACCTCATAAGGAACGCCAAATTCTTCAAGCATCTCAGTAGCACTTTTCATTGTGGGCCAATCTGACTTTGAGCCCATAATAACTCCGACTAATGCACTCATTTTAATTTTGATGAGGAAATGAATTAAATTATACCAAAAACAATATAGTTATTAGAGGTGAAACTAATCTTGATTTAGTTGGTGATCAAAGTTTAAAGTTTTTATCTAAAAAAGGAAGATGTCCAGATCGAATAACAGAGGTTGTTGAACCTGCTTTCTCATACCACTCTTTAATTTTAACTGGCACTAAAGTATCTAGAGAGCCAAGGATTGCCGCTTTAGGTATTGTGAGTTTTTCATAATTATCCCGTAAATCAGAGTTAATAATTATTTCTAATCCATTATTTAGGGCGCTTATAGAGGCTGGGTATTTTTGAAGTGAATTGTAAAGTTCTTGGAGTTGAGATTTATCTTTACTTTGAAGACTCACAAAGCGCTTAAGTGATTTAGTGCTATCATTTTTTAAATTAATTGCAAATTGATTAAAAATTTCACTATTTATTCCATAATTCCAGGATTCGTTATTTACAAGGCACGGTGTTGCAGCAACTAGAATTAGCTTTTTGAGGTCTATTTTACTAGCGAGATAAGTTGATAATAAGCCCCCCAAAGACCAGCCAACTAGGGTTGATTTTTCAGGTATTAGCTTGATTATCTCATTACACCAGCTTTCGATATCACCATCTATATCATTACTTCTGCCATGACCAGGAAGGTCAATAACTGTTACGCGGTAGTTTGCCTTATATTTATCTACTAGGTTTTGGAAAATATCGCTATTAAAGGCCCAGCCATGTAATAAGACTAGGCTTGGGCCATCACCAACTGTTCTATGCCATAACATTTTTAACCTTCTCTAGAAGTGTTTCGATTTGGTGTACATTATGATTCGCAGATAATGTAAATCGAAGTCTAGCTGTTTTTGGGGGGACGGTAGGAGGTCGAATGGCACTAACGAAGAAGCCTTCTTCAAATAGCTTATTGCTTATCTGAAGAGCTTTATTGCTCGAGCCTATAAGAAGTGGTTGAATTGCGCTATTTGACTCTTCAAATTGAAGGCCTAGCTGCTTAGAAATATTCTTAAAGTAATTAATATTATTTAATAGTTTTTCTTTTTGGCTGCCTTCTTTGATTAATTCTAAACTCATCAAAATGGCTTCACACATACTAGGGGCGATTGCAGTGGTATAAATATATGGTCTTGATTTTTGAATTAAAAATTCTATAAAATCATTGTCTCCAGCAACAAAAGCACCCATAACTCCAGCAGCTTTTCCTAAAGTCGCCATGTAGATAGAGTCTTGTGGGATTGTAGGATCAAAAATACCAAATCCATGGGCATCATCTTGCATTAAGATGGAATCAGTTTGACTTAAAATTTTATCAATTGCTGAAATATTTGCTTTATCTCCATCCATGCTAAAAACGTTATCAGTTAAAACTAAACCAGGGCCAGTTTGTTTTTTTAATTTCTTTTGGAGTGAGTCAAGATTATTATGGAGATACCTTTGAATTGGAAGCCCGATCAGTCTATTTCCATCAATTAGTGATGCGTGATTAAATTTATCTTGAAGCGACCATTTGATTTCATCTCTTAGTGCGGAAAAAATTCCAAGATTTGCACTATATCCTGATGAAAAGAGTAGTGCATTTTGCTGACCAGTGTATTCAGCTAATGCCTCTTCAAGTTTTTTATGGGACTCTGAGTGGCCACTAACTAAGTGAGAGGCGCCCGATCCCACTCCGTACTTTTCTGCTCCAGATATTAGAGCCTCTTTAATTTTTGGGTGATTGGCTAAAGATAAATAGTCATTAGAGCAAAAATTTAATATTTTTTCCCCATCTATGTTCATTTCAGTGCCTTGTGCACTGCTTGCAACTCTTCGAGAGCGTAACAAGTGATTTTCTTTGAGATCACTTAATTGCTTTGAGAGGTTCATAATAATATAAATTAAATGCTATATTAAATTTTCCATAGGTGATGACGCGCTAGCATAAGATTTTTTCATCATTCTTCCTGCTAGATAGGATTCTCTTCCAGCAATAATAGCGTGCTTCATTGCACTAGCCATAAGAATTGGATTGCTTGCATTTGCAATAGCCGAGTTCATTAAAACGCCATCACATCCAAGCTCCATAGCTTCTACAGCATCACTTGCACAACCAATTCCAGCATCAACTAAGACAGGAACATTGGCCTGATCTTTAATTAACTTAATATTAAAAGGATTTGCAATGCCCTGACCTGATCCAATAAGGGAAGCTAAAGGCATAATTGCACAGCAACCAATTGCTTCAAGCTCTTTAGCAACTATAGGGTCATCCGAAGTATAAACCATTACATCAAAACCTTCTTTTATTAGTATTTTAGATGCTTCAAGAGTTTCTATAATGTTAGGGTAAAGTGTTTTTTCATCACCTAATACCTCTAATTTAACTAAGTTATGCCCATCCAATAGCTCTCTCGCTAGAAGTAGAGTCCTAACTGCATCTTTTGCGTTGTAACAGCCTGCAGTGTTTGGAAGGATAGTATATTTTTTAGGTGATATAACATCAAGAAGACTTTCTTCGTTTGGATTTTGGCCAATATTTACACGGCGAATTGCTACAGTGATGATCTCAGAGCCAGATTCTTCAGTGGCTAATTTAGTTTCCTCAAGATCTTTATATTTTCCAGAGCCAACGAGTAATCTAGAGCTAAAAGTTCTACCAGCAATTGTAAATGGGGCGTCATGATTCATAGCGCTATAAGATACCATGAGATACTAAAAGTATTGATCAATCGCTTGGTATTATTTTCAATTTTAGATGAGTTATTTATATACTTAATCCAGCCTTACGCTGAATTTCATTTATAGTTTTAGTGATAATTCTTGAAATTGAGAAGTCAGGCTTTAATCCTGATCTTGTATGAGCTACAAAGTCATCGACCATTAGTTTGTATTGGTTGCAAGGTGGAAAGCTGACTTTATTGCCTTCCTGTAGCCCTCCATTAGACCAATAGGCATGGGTTACTTCAGGGGGGTTAACCGGCACATTAAGTTTTGCCCAGCCATTTGAACCTAACACTGTCAAGGCCTGACAAAGCGCAGCACTACAGGACACAGTAAGGCTTAGAGTTTCACCATTTGGCCATTTAATTGTTGCATCAACTTGCTTTTCTATGTCATGATTGTCACTCATTATTGCAACCGCTGAGAGGACTTCAGGATCACCTTTAAAAAGTAAACAGCCTGACAATATAGCGTAACAACCAATGTCATATAAAGGGCCACCACCATCAACTTTACGATTACGAATGTTACCTTCAGGCTGTTCAGGATAGCTAAAAACAAAATGAGAAGACTGGTATTTTCCAATATCAAGCTTATTAAGCCAATCCCATTGTGGATGGCTTCTAACCATATAGGCTTCATAGAAAAATGCTCCACTTTCTTTCGCCGCAAGCTCTAGCTTCATTAATTCATCTAAGTTAAGTGCGACAGGTTTTTCACAAAGAACATGCTTTCCAAACTCAAGTGCTTTGATCGAGTAGGGCACATGAAGATGATTTGGAAGTGGGATATAAATCGCATCGATCGATGGATCTGATAGAAGGCTCTCATAGTCCGTTTCAATTGCATCCTTGTAAACACTTGGCAAAGGATTTTGACCAGGGCTTCTTTTTCCGACATGGGTGACTTCATGACCTGCAGCTAGTATTGCTGGCACAACATGTTCACGAGCAATTTTGGCTTCACCTAAAATTCCAAATTTCATCTAAACCTTCTATTTTTATTTATTGAAGTGATAATAATACTTGTTATTTTTTATGTGATTTTAGAAAAATATTACAAATCGTATTAACATGTAAAATTAGTTTATTATCAGATTTTTTTTGAAGGAACTACAATGCCTCTAAATGCAATAAAACACCCTCTCTTAGCCCATAAGCTAGCTTTACTTAGGCAGCATGGAATCAGCACAAAACAATTTCGTGAGCTAGCTAATGAGGTTGCAAGTCTGTTGACATATGAAGCTACTCGAGATTTACCACTTGAAGACCGAGAAATTAATGGCTGGCAAGGTGTGCCAATAAACACTCAAATGTTGTCTGGAAAAAAACTTTCGATTGTGCCTATATTACGCGCAGGCCTGGGAATGCTTGATGGAGTTTTGACGCTGGTACCCAATGCCAAAGTAAGTGTAGTTGGTCTTTATAGGGATGAGGAGACTTTAAATCCAGTTGCATACTTTGATAAAGTTATTACAGATATTGATCAAAGAACTGCTTTAATTATTGACCCTATGTTGGCAACTGGAGGAACGCTTCTTGCTACAATCGATCTACTAAAACAAAAAGGATGTAAAAAAATTATTGGCTTATTTCTAGTTGCCTCTCCTGAGGGATTGGAAAGGGTAACAAAGCTGCATCCTGATGTGGATCTTTTTATAGCTGCAATAGACGACTGTTTAAATGAGCAAGGCTATATTCTTCCGGGCCTGGGCGATGCTGGTGATAAGATTTTTGGAACCAAGTAAATAAGCTTGAAAGAAGATATATTTCCAAAGGGAGCAGCATGGATGGACAGTGGATTCATTCAGCTATCGGAAGCCAAGATACCAGTTTTAGATTGGGGGTTTTTAAGATCTGATGCAACTTATGATGTTGTTCACGTTTGGAAGAGGCATTTTTTTCGACTCGATAAGCACATAGATCGATTTTTTGAATCCACAGAAAAATTAAGAATGCCTTGTGAATTAAGTAGAAATGAACTTAAAAAAATACTTGCTGGTTGCGTCGATCGTTCTGGATTAGATAATGCTTACGTTGAGATGATTCAAACTAGAGGGATGTCCCCTAATTTTGAAAGAGACCCTCGAAAATCAAAACCTCGATTTATTGCATTTGCAGTTCCATTTGGTTGGATTCTAAAGCCTGAAGAGTTTGAAAAAGGCTTGGATGTTTTAGTAAGTAATCGAAGGCGAATATCACCCGACTCTATTGATTCAAGGATTAAAAACTATCATTGGTTGGACCTAGTTAGTGGAATGTATGAAGCCTATGACTATGGACATGACACGGTGATTCTAACTGATGAAGAAGGTAATATTTCAGAAGGGCCAGGGTTTAATATTTTCTGCGTTGATGAGGGTACTCTATATTCACCAAATAAAGGTGTTTTAGAGGGAATTACTAGACAAACAGTTCTCGATTTAGCAAAAGAATTAAACGTGCCATTTCAACTAAATTCAATATCACTAGAAAAACTAAAAAACTCTAATGAGGTCTTTGCAACTTCAACTGCTGGGGGAATAATGCCTATTACAAGAATAAATGGACAATCAATAGAGCAGGGCAAACCTGGTGAAATAACAAGGAAACTTTATAAGACATACTGGGAAAAACATAGTGACTCTTCTTGGAGCGAATCTATAGATGATTTATTAAATTAGCCTGAGTTGAATAGGGCTGTTAATTATGAGTCTCGTTTTTTTAAAGTTTTAAATGCATCAAGCGCATTTTGACGAGATAGTTTTAGATCAATAATTGGCCTAGGGTAATCTTCTCCAATGACTATATTAGCCTTATCTAACTCTTCTTGAGGCGCCTCCCAGGGATTAAACAAGTACTTATTTGGTAGCGATTTGAGTTCAGGAATGTAAGTTCGTATATAGTCCCCATCAGAATCAAATCTTTGCCCCTGAGTTATAGGGTTAAAGATTCTAAAATAAGGGGCTGCATCTGCGCCACATCCAGCAATCCATTGCCAACTAGCACTGTTACTAGCTAAATCTGCATCAACAAGACAGTCCCAAAACCATCGCTCTCCATGATGCCAGTGAAGAAGCAAGTTTTTAACTAAGAATGAACCAACAACCATGCGAACTCGGTTATGCATAGATCCAGTGAGCCATAATTCTCTCATGCCAGCATCAACCATTGGTATGCCAGTTTGACCTTTCTGCCAAGCGCTTATTTTTTTTTCATCCTTATCCCATGGGAATAGATCAAACTTTGATTGAAGATTTTTTTTTGGAAGTTCGGGATTGAAGTAGAGCTGAGAGTATGAAAATTCACGCCAACCGAGCTCACTGCAAAACGTATCAACATTTATATCTTCACTTTTATGCATTGCAGCATACCAAGCTTGGTTGGGTGAAATCTCTCCAAAATGAAGGTGTGGCGATAGTCTTGAGACAAATGGCTTAGAAGGCTCATTGCGACCTTCTTTATAATTTTCAATTCCATTTTTAAGAAACTCCTCTAAACGTTGATGTGCGCCATCTTCACCGATATTCCAGTAAGGCTTCATTTCAATATCCCAATTAATAGACGGCAACAATGATAGATCATCGACTGCCAATGAATTATTTGTATCTCTTAAAAGATCAGTATTATTAGGATTGGGAAGTGGATCACGAGGCTCTTTAGATTGCAGACAACCTCTGCGGTAGAACGGTGTAAAAACTTTATACGGCGTACCATCTGCTTTTTTTATAGTCCAAGGTTCCCAAAGCAAAGAACCATTGTAAGTATGAACTGATACACCTAGTTTTATTAACTCTTCTTTAATATGAGTGTCACGCTTGATTCGCCATGGCTCATAACAGCGATTCCAGTAAACATCTTTGATATTAAAACGACCCAAAAGATCAAGCAAAATTTCAAGAGGATCTCCATGGTAGATTGATAGATTTTGGTCTAGACTATTTTTTAGAGAGGTTAAAGAGTGATTAAGCCAAAAGCGACTTGCTCCACCCATTTTAAATTCAGCAGAATTAACATCATCTAAAATGTAAACAGGAAGTACTGCACTTTCCTTTGATGCTTCATAAAATGCAGGGTTATCAGATAACCTCAGATCTTGTCGAAACCAATGGATAGCTATAGGTTTATTCATATAAATCCAATTTGGCGGAGAGAGAGGGATTCGAACCCTCGATAGGAGTTAAAGCCTATACTCCCTTAGCAGGGGAGCGCCTTCAGCCACTCGGCCATCTCTCCGAAGAAGGCATATTATACTGGAATTATTTGAAATGAGTATTTTAGTAATAACCGATTAATATAATATTATTCAATGACTTCAAAGTCATGCGTAATGTTTGCAGTTTTGCCTAGCATGATTGATGCTGAGCAATATTTTTCAGCTGAAAGTGTGATTGCTTTATCAACTTTTTTTGAATCTAAATCTTTGCCTTGAACAATAAAATGAATATGAATATCAGTAAAAACTTTTGGATGTTCATCTGCTCTTTCAGCGCTAATTTTGGTTTCACAATGGGTTAGGTTTTGACGCATTTTTTTAAGTGTTGTAACGACATCAATCATTGTGCAGCCTGCCACTCCAAGTAAAAGCATTTCCATTGGCCTAACACCTAGATTTTCACCACCAATTTCTGTTGGACCATCCATCGTGATAGAGTGCCCACTATGAGATTTTCCAACCATTAACATGCCATCAACCCAATTCACAGAAAGATTCATTCGAAAAACTCCTTAAGTTTTTGGCCAGGGTTTGAATGTCTCATAAACGCCTCACCAATCAAAAAACCAAACACATTATTTTCATGCATTAATTCAACATCAGCCCTAGAGGTAATGCCAGATTCAGTTACAACAAGTTTATCATCGCTAATTTCACTAAGCAAGTCAATGGTTGTTTCAAGACTGACTTCAAAGTTTCGAAGATTTCTATTGTTAATTCCAATCATTGGTAAATCTAGCTTGAGAGCGCGGCGAAGTTCATTTAGATCATGAGCTTCAACTAATACATCCATATTAAGAGATAGTGCTAGGTCCCTTAAATGCTTCATTTCTTCATCGTTAAGGCAAGACGCAATTAGTAAAATACAATCTGCCCCCATTGCCCTTGATTCATAGACTTGGTATGGCTGAATGATAAAGTCTTTACGGATAACCGGTATTGAAACCGCGGCTCGAGCTTTTATCAAATATAAAGGGTCGCCTTGAAAAAAATCACGATCCGTTAATATTGATAGGCAGCTTGCGCCTCCATCTTCATAGCTTTTTGCAATTTCGACAGGCTCAAAATTTTCTCTTAAAATGCCCTTACTAGGGGAGGCTTTTTTAATTTCAGCAATGATCCCACTTTGGCGTTCTTTTGCTTTTTTGTTTAATGAATTATAGAAGCCTCGAGGAGTATCTGCATTATTTGCTAGCTCAATCATTTTTTCAATTGGAAGTCGCTTTATTGACTCTGCTATTTCTTCTTGTTTTCGAGCAACAATTTTTTTGAGAATGTTGGGTGTTTTTTGTGCCATGGTTTTAATGAATTTATAACAATGCTTATTTTAAACGAATATAATTTACGTATATATTTAAGTAATGAGTGAAGTACATGAATTTACTAGATTTTCAAGCCGGAATTGAGCATCCATTTTTTTTGATTGCGGGCCCATGCGTTGTTGAGTCTGAGTCTTTGGCAATGGAAAGTGCAAGTTATTTGAAAAAAGTTTGTAGCGAGCTTAATATCAATTTTATTTATAAGTCATCCTATGACAAAGCGAATCGCACAAGTGCAGATAGCTTTCGTGGTTTAGGCATTGAAGAGGGGCTTCGAATTTTAGAAAAAGTAAAATCTGAAGTGGGTGTCTCTGTTTTAACGGATGTTCATGAGGATTCTCCGTTAGACGAGGTTTCTTCTGTAGTTGACGTCCTACAAACACCAGCTTTTCTTGTTAGGCAAACAAATTTTATTCAAAATGTATGCAACCAGGGTTTGCCTGTAAATATTAAGAAAGGACAATTTCAAGCACCTTGGGATATGGTTAATGTTGTCGAGAAAGCTAAGGCAACAGGAAATCAACAGATTATGGTGTGTGATAGGGGGACATCTTTTGGATACAACACGCTTGTTTCAGATATGAGAGGTCTTTCAAGTATGAGGGCGACAAATTGCCCGATTGTTTTTGATGCAACTCATTCTGTTCAGCAACCTGGAGGTCAAGGAGCATCTTCTGGCGGGCAAAGAGAAATGGTTCCAGTTTTAGCTAGAGCTGCTGTTGCAGTTGGTATTTCTGGCGTTTTTATGGAAACACATCCAAATCCAGAGCTGGCAAAAAGTGATGGTCTCAACTCTATGCCAATGAACTTAATGTTTACTTTGCTTGAGACTCTCAAGAAGATTGATGCTGTAACTAAAAATAATGACTTATTAGAGGATTCTATCAATGACTAGAGTTGCAATAAATGGATCTAAAGGAAAGATGGGGCAGGCCCTCGTGGAAGCTGTTAATTTAAATACTAATGCGTCATTAGGTGCTGCTCTTGATAAAGGCGATAATCTTAATGATTCACTTCAAGATTTTGATGTTCTAATTGATTTTTCAAGGCCAGAGGCATCTTTAAATGCCATCTCTATTTGTAAAAATTCTGGAAAAGCAATGGTCATTGGAACTACAGGGTTTAGCGACGAGGAGCTAGAAGTAATAAATCAGGCGGCAACTCAAATACCAATTGTTTTTGCTCCCAATATGAGTGTTGGAGTTAACTTAACACTTAAATTATTAGAAACATCTGCAAAAGTTATTGGACACGATTCTAGCATAGAAATTATTGAAACACACCATCGCTATAAGGTTGACTCCCCTTCAGGAACTGCACTTAAGATGGGTGAGGTTGTAGCGAATGCACTTGGCAGAGATTTAGCTGATTGCGCAATATATGGCCGGGAAGGTATTGATGAACCTAGAGATTTAAATACTATTGGATTTTCATCAATTAGAGGCGGTGATGTAGTGGGCGACCATACTGTTACATTTTTTATGGATGGTGAGCGAGTTGAAATAACGCACAAAGCATCTTCTAGAATGATTTATGCAAATGGTGCTGTAAGGGCAGCTAACTGGCTTCATGAAAAGCCGAGTGGCCTATATTCAATGCAAGATGTCTTAGAGCTATAGGAGCATTTAATGTTGTACGCTATTATTTCTCAAGATGTAGAGAATAGTCTCGCAAAACGAATTGTTGCAAGACCTGATCATGTTGCCAGGTTAAATCAATTAAAGGTTGAAGGTCGCCTTATTTTGGCAGGACCTCATCCTGCTATCGACTCAGTAGACCCGGGTGAAGCTGGCTTTACGGGATCTCTTATAGTTGCCGAGTTTGAAAATCTTAAAGAAGCACGCTCTTGGGCTGACGCGGATCCTTATGTTGCTGCTGGCGTTTATTCAAGTGTTGTTGTTAAAACTTTCAATAAAGTTTTGCCTTAAATGATCTCCAGAGAGGTGTTTTTTGCTGGATAATTCAACATTTTTTGACAATAGTAGTTCAATCAAAGACATAAAGAATGATAACAGTTAAAAATTTATCAAAACATTTTGGCGGAATCAAGGCGGTTGATGGTGTTGATTTGCATATTGAACGAGGCTCAATAACTGGCTTAGTGGGTCCTAACGGCGCTGGAAAAACCACAATGTTTAACTTGATTGCTGGTCTTTATCAGCCTACAGAGGGCGAAATAATTCTTGATGGTGAGGACGTAACAGACTTAACATCGCATCAACTTTTTCATAAAGGATTGTTAAGAACCTTTCAAATTGCACATGAGTTTCCAACACTAAGTGTCTTGGAGAATTTAATGATGGTTCCTGCAAATCAGTTGGGCGAAAGCTTAATGAATACTTGGTTGAAGCGTAAACAGATTCAAGAGGAAGAGAAGACCCTTCAAGCTAAGGCAGAAGAAGTTATTGATTTTCTCAGCATAAGTCATCTTAAAAATGAAAGAGCGGGAAATTTGTCTGGTGGCCAGAAAAAATTATTAGAGCTAGCTCGCACGATGATGGTTGATGCTAAAGTAGTTCTTTTGGATGAAGTTGGAGCAGGAGTTAATCGAACATTACTTAGACAGATCGGTGATGCCATCTTGAGACTTAATTCAGAAAGAGGCTATACGTTTTGTATGATTGAGCATGATATGGACTTTATTTCAAGGCTTTGCAATCCAGTAGTAGTTTTAGCGGAAGGTCAAATTTTAACGAGCGGAACCCCTGATGAGATTAAAAGCAGTGATGCCGTTATTGAGGCTTATTTAGGTAAAGGAATTAAGACTGAGGCTACTAATTAATGGCGTATCTTGAAGGTAAAAATTTAGTTGCATCCTACGGAGTAGTTCCAATATTACATGAATGTTCTGTTGAGGTTGAAAAAGGTGAGCTTGCAGTAATTGTTGGCCCAAATGGTGCTGGAAAGTCTACTGTAATGAGAGTGTTGCTCGGAATGCTGGAGGCAACTTCAGGTTCAGTCATGTTAGATGGAAAAGATATTTCAATGCTTTCTACCCAGGATAGAATTAGTCATGGATTAGCATTTGTCCCTCAAACAAAAAATGTTTTTCCATCAATGACTGTTGAAGAAAATCTTCAAATGGGTGGTTTTATTAGGCAAGATGACATAAATGAAACAATCGAAGAGGTCTATGCGCTTTTCCCTATACTTTATGACAAGCGCAAACAACTTGCAGAGCAACTATCTGGTGGCCAAAGACAACAGGTTGCATTTGGAAGAGCTATGATGACAAAACCTTCAATTATGCTCTTAGACGAGCCAACTGCTGGAGTTTCACCAATAGTGATGGATGAAATTTTTTCTAACATATTAGATGTTAGGAATGCTGGTATGGCTGTTCTTATGGTTGAGCAAAATGCTCAGCAGGCATTAAATATAGCAGATAAGGGTTACGTTTTAGTTTCTGGACGTAACGAGCATACTGGAACTGGTAAAGAGCTCATAAATAACCCTGAAGTTAGAAAAAAGTTTTTAGGAGGTTAGATGACGTCAGACTCAATTGATATTATTAATGCATTTGCCTTACTGACTAATTTTGTAATTCTTCCTGCATTGTCCTATGGCTCGCAATTGGCATTGGGAGCTCTAGCTGTAACTTTAGTTTATTCAGTGTTGAGGTTTTCTAATTTTGCCCAAGGCGATAGTATGGCTTTTGGGACAATGATTGTTATATTGCTCACTGGTTTTATGATTAGTAGGGGGTGGACAATTTCAGGCATTCCTACTGCTCTGCTAGTCATCCCTATAGCTATAGTATTTACCTCAATGTACTTGCTTACAATGGATAGGCTGATTTACCGGCACTATCGAAAAATAAAAGCAAAATCAATTACAATCGTAATGTCCTCAATAGGAGTTATGTTTGTTACTGGGGGAATAGTTAGGTTCGTATTAGGCGCTACTGCGCAAAAATTTGAAGATGGCGAGAGGTTTATTTTTTCTGTCAGAGAATTTAAGGCATATACCGGCCTAGAGCAAGGAATTGCTTTTAAAACGTCTCAATTTTTAACTATTACCATTGCTTTTTTATTAGTTGCTTTTGTATTTTATTTTTTACAAAAAACTAAAACTGGTAAAGCTATGAGGGCTTATTCTGATAACAAAGAGTTAGCGCTTCTTTCTGGGATTGATCCAGATAAGATGGTTCAAATAACTTGGCTATTGGTTGGAGCTCTTACTACAATCGCTGGCGCACTTTATGGTCTAGACAAAGGCTTCGCACCTCAACAATATCATTTACTGCTCTTACCAATTTTTGCCTCAGTCATTGTAGGCGGCATTGGCTCTCCAATCGGAGCAATTGCAGGTGCTTTCTTAGTTGCATTTTCTGAGATACTCCTTACTTATGCGTACAAAAAGTTTTTAATATACTTATTGCCACTATCTATGCATCCTTCTTCTTTGGTGCAGCTTATTGGTACTGAGTATAAATATGCAATATCCTTCGTTATTTTGGTTATTGTTCTTTTAATAAAGCCTACTGGGTTATTTAAAGGCAAGGTGATAGTTGATGAATAATCTAAATAATCTTTGGCAATCTTATAGAGCAGTTATTAGTTTCGCCCTGATGGGCCTTGTGCTTTTATTTGTTGGTTTGAATCAGTCATGGGCACTCGTAATAGGCATTATTAATATGTCTTTGATTTCAGCTATTATGGCTTTAGGCGTTAATATTCAATGGGGCTATGCTGGATTATTTAATGTTGGGATTATGGGGTTTGCTGCCTTAGGAGGAGTTAGTGTTGTTTTGATTTCTCAGCAACCGGTAACTGAGGCTCTAGATGCTGGCGGCATAAAGATGCTTCTTGCTTTAGCCTTAGGGGCTACAACCATAGCTGCAGGAGTGCTATTAAATAGAAGAGGAATTAATAAATGGTTAATATCTCTAATCGTAGTAATTGGCTACCTCTTTACAAGATATTATTTCTCAGAGGCTTCAAAGTTAATTGAAAAAGTAGATCCTGCAATTACAGGCTACTTGGGCGGCTTTGGACTTCCTGTCATGTTCTCTTGGATAGTTGGCGGCTTAGCTGCAGCTGGAGCTGCATGGTGGATTGGGAAAATTACCCTGAGTTTGAGATCGGATTATCTTGCGATAGCAACTCTCGGAATTTCTGAAATTATTATTTACGTCATTAAAAATGAAGACTGGTTTGTAAGGGGACTCAAAAATGTTTATGGACTTCAAAGACCTGTTCCTTATGAAGTAGATATGCAAAAATCAGAATGGCTTCAAAATATTGTTGCCTGGATTCACAGATCAGAGCTTCAGTTGTTGTCTCAATCAGACCAAATTGATAAACTAGGTGGTTATGTTAGAGAGGCATCAGTAGTTTTTGTTAAGCTTAGTTATTCAGGTTTATTTCTTGTAATTTTAGTCACCTTCATCGTTCTTTCTAATCTTGCTTTAAATTCTCCATGGGGCAGAAAAGTAAGAGCAATAAGAGATAATGAGGTTGCAGCCTCTGCGATGGGTAAGAATATTACGCGCCAACATTTACAAATTTTTGTTATAGGCTCGGCAATTGTTGGCGTCGCTGGCGCATTATTAGTAACTTATGATGGAATATTTATTCCCACTGCATATCAACCTCTTCGATTTACTTTCTTGATATGGGTAATGGTTATTGTCGGAGGATCGGGTAATAATTTAGGCTCAGTTTTGGGCGCTTTTATTATGTGGTTTATTTGGATTCAGTCCGGCCCTATAGGGCTTTGGGTAGTTGAAATGCTTGGTAATTATATTCAAGAAGGAAATACATCGTTAGAGTTTATAGAGGATCGAGTTCACTATCTAAGGCTTATATTTATGGGCAGTATAATGCTCTTGATCATGAGATTTTCTCCTGGTGGAATTCTTCCAGAGAAAAATAAAGAACTGTAATATGTTCTTTAAATTGGGCTGAAATGAACTATTCTAGAAAGGTTTAGTTCATTTTTTTTTATAATATTTTTAACACAAACTACAGGAAACTGTTTATCATTAAGAGGATTCCCATAAGAAATACGCTTTAATATTTTATTAGGTGTAGGGATTCTTTTTTATATTTTAGGAGACGAAATGAAAGGTTATTTAAAAACAACAGCTGGATTTGTATTATCAGCTACGATGGCATCAGTATCACATGCTGATGTTACTATAGGAGAGCTACAAGGCTTTACTGGACCGCTTGAATCAATGATTGGTGCGATGTCTGGTGGTGCAAACTTAGCAGTGACTGAGGCTAATGCTTCTGGTAACTACCTGCAAGGAACAATTAATGTTGTCCAGGGCGATTCAGTATGTATCGATCCGGCAGTTGCAATTGCTCAAGCAGAAAAAATGATTAATGATGATAATGTTATGGCTATTATGGGTCCTAATTGCTCAGGTAATACTGGCGCAGTTATAACCAACGTGCTTGTACCTAATGGTATTGTTTCAATTTCACCATCAGCTACTTCACCTGCTTTAACTACTCTAGAAGATGGTGGATGGTTCTTTAGAACTGCTCCTTCAGATGCTAGACAGGGACCAGTACTTGCAAGTATTGCAATGTCAAGAGGGCAAACTGATATGGCTGTAACTCACTCAAACAGTGACTATGGTAAAGGTTTGGCTGATGCATTCGTAACTGCTTATGAAGCTATGGGCGGAACTGTTACAGTTATGGCTGGACATGATGACGACAAGGCTGACTATTCAGCTGATGTTGCTGCATTGTCTGCAGGTGGCTCAGCTACTTTAGCTATATTAGGTTATGCTGATACTGGTGGTAGAGGAATTATTTCTGCTTCAGAAGATACTGGTGCATTTTCTGACTATGTATTTGGTGATGGTATGATCAGTGCATTAACTTCAGGTGCTGTTGCAGATGGCTCTTGGGGTACAATTGCATCTCCAGATTTAGATCTAGTTGATGTCTGGGCAGCAGTAGCTACTGCTGGTGGTGTTGATGGTTCTGGTGCATATGCAGGTGAATCTTATGATGCTATGGCATTAATTATTCTTGCTTCACAGGCTGCAGGTTCAACAGACAGGGCGGCAATTCAAGCACAGGTATTAAATGTTGCTAATGCTCCAGGTATTAAATGTGCTGCTGGTGATTTAGCTACGTGTCTGAAGTACATTTCAGGCGGCTTACCTGTAGACTATGTTGGTGCTACTGGTGTTGAGTTAGACGCAGGTGGAACAGCTAATGGTTCATATGCAGAGCGTGAAGTTATTGGCGGTGAATTTACTAACGTAAAGATCCATCAGTAATAAGCTTTAAATATTGATTAAAAAGCCCATCTTATGATGGGCTTTTTTTATTGGTATTATTTAGATAATGTATGAATTTACAACTTTTTATTAGATTGGTATAATAATAACTTAGGTTTAAGAAAATAAGGGAAACCAAAATGAATAATAATGAGATCTTAGAAGGGATAAAAAAAGCTTTTAAACTTACAGTGGATAAGCTAGATAATCACTACATGTTTTATCTAGATGAAATGGTAACCCCAAAGCTGATAACGCTTTTCTATTGGATACTGTTGTTTGCCTTTATAACAAAAGGGCTTGGAGATATATTCCTTGAGGGTGATTTTTGGCGCGGCTTAGTCTGGGTAATTGGTGGTTCTTTAGCCTCTCGAGTTGCCTGTGAGCTTGTTGTAGTCCTATTTAGAATTAATGAAAACCTGGGTGAAATTAATGAGAAAACTAGTGAGAATGACACCCTAAGTGGTGCTAATTTTGAAAAAGATTACTACAAGAATTAAAAAATAATATTAGGTCTATTTAGTCTACAATTATCGTTTTTCTTCTTTAAGTTCTTGTTTTATGAATAAAGGCATAATACTTGTCCTTTCAGGCTATCTGATGTGGGGCTGCTTCCCTCTTTATTGGGCACTCCTTAATCATGTTAACCCTTCAGAAGTCCTTGTTCACAGGATCCTTTGGTCTGTTCCTGTACTATTTGTACTTGTCTATTTCAAGCCATCTTGGCAAGCAAACTTTAAATCATCAATATCCTCAAAAAGAGAATTATTCTTCTTGCTCTTAACTGCTGTTCTCATAACTATTAATTGGGGAGGTTATATTCTTGCTGTAAATTTAGGCAAAGTAGTTGAAGCATCTATGGGTTACTTTTTATCTCCAGTAATAAATATGATGGGCGGTTATATTTTTTTCCATGAGCGGATTTCTAGACTTAAGCAGTGGGCAGTCTTCTTTGCAACTATAGGTGCTTTATATTATGTTTTTAGTGGGGATTCTTTTCCTTGGCTAGGGCTTCTTATTGGATTCACTTTCTCTTTCTATGGTGTTGCTAGAAAGGCAATGGTTACATCGGCAGTTCCTGGCTTATACATTGAGACATTACTGCTCTTACCATTTATAATTATTTTTACTTTGTGGTTTAATTCAAATTATGATTTGGCTATTTTTAATTTGAATTTATCTACAGATATTTTATTAATTTTAGCAGGGGTTGTTACTGTAGTTCCGTTAGCATTATTTACTGGTGGGGCCAAACTTCTGCCAATGACAACTGTGGGAATATTGTTCTTAATTACCCCTACAATACAATTTTTGGTGGGTTACGTTTTATATGATGAGCCTGTGAACATCAATCAATTGTTAGGGTTTATTGGTGTTTGGGTTGGCCTAATTATGTATAGTTATGCACTTATCAAGGGTAAATAGTCAATTTAAAATATTAGCTGTTATAGGTTTATTGGAAAATTTTATGAAGAATACTAAGAATATGATTCCTACAATTTTTAAAACATTGCATGTTTCAAATTTAGAGGAATTAGAAGGTCTTTATAAAAATTGGGATGATTATGAGTACGATGTTATTCAATTGGCTGGTTATGTTGGTCACTTAGTTACAACTGAGGCTTTGTTAAGGTACTTCGACAATAAGGAGGCTAAGATCTTAGATGCAGGTTGCGGGACAGGGCTTGTTGGCGACATTCTCTATAGCAAAGATTATAAAAATATAGTGGGCGTGGACTTTTCACAAGAAATGCTTAATAGGGCGCTTAAAAAAAATATTTATAAATCACTAAATTTGTGTGATTTAACCAAACAACTTAATTTTGAAGATAATTCTTTTGACGCAATTATTTGTGCGGGTACTTTTACATGTGGGCATGTAGGTCCTGAAGCTCTGAATGAAATGGTCAGAATCACAAAAAATGATGGCTATATAAGTTTTACTGTTCGAAAGCAAGAATGGGAGGCGTCACCTTATGAAAAAATTATTAAAGATTTAGAGCGCTCCAAGTTGTGGCGTCAGATTGAGCATCATACTTCAGAGTACAACACTCAAGAAGGTATAAACTGTCAATTATGCTTGTATCAAGTAACTAAATAAAACAATATGTTTTCAAGTTTTTCTAATCAAAATAAAGCATATCTCTTTGCCGGTATTGCAATTTTTTTCTGGTCTACTGTTGCAACAGCTTTTAAGCTTGCATTAGAGCATTTAGAGCCTATTCAGCTGGTTTTTTATTCGACATTATTTTCTGTCATAGTGCTTTTTTTTATTACAATTTTTAAGGGAAAGCTGAATTTAATTAAGGACTTCTCAAGGAGTGATCTATTGCGTTGCGCTTTTCTTGGGCTTTTAAATCCATGCCTTTATTATATTATTCTTTTTAAGGGTTATGACATTTTGCCAGCGCAAGAGGCCATGGTTATTAATTTTAGTTGGCCTATTATGATTGTTATTTTATCCATTCCAATCCTTAAACAAACTATAGATGTAAAGTCTTTCCTATCAATTGTTGTTTGTTATGTTGGAGTAGTAGTAATTGCGTCAAAAGGCGATGTTTTTTCAATGCAGTTTGAGAGTCCTTTAGGGGTAGGTTATATTTTATTTACGACTGTTATATGGTCCTTATTTTGGCTTTTTAATACCAAAAATTCAAATGATTCATTGGTTAGTTTATTTCTAATTTTTTTATTTAGTTTGCCCTATATATTAGTAATTGTTTACTTTAGTAATTCATTTATCATTCCCTCAACCAAAGGCTTTATTGGCTCTGCATATATAGGATTATTTGAGATGGGAATAAGTGTGGTTCTTTGGCAGTTAGCCTTAAAAACTTCAACGACTGTTTCAAGGGTAGCAAGTCTAGTTTTTATTACCCCTTTTCTATCTCTTTTGATTCTTCATTTTGTGTTGAAAGAAACTATTTTAGCTTCTACTATTTTTGGTGTTATTCTTATTTGTTTAGGCTTAATATTACAAAAGTACTTTTCTAGAAAAAATATAGAGACTACTTGATTTTCAATTAACTGCGATAATTTAAAATATAATCTCCCTTTTTCTTGCGCAGCATCTATATATGTCTTATCTTACTAAACTGAAAGGCTCTCCAGCATCCATTCCTCCAAGGCCACCATTTAAGGAGCTCAGTTTTATTTCTTTTGGCTCTTTTCTTGCGGTATGCGTAATTGGATTTTTGGCTTACTATACTAATGAGCCAATAATTATGGGTTCGTTTGGTGCATCAATTTTTGTTTTATTTGTTCTTCCAGACTCTCCTTTTGCGCAGCCTCGTAATATCATTTTTGGGCACTTTATCGCAACTCTTGTTAGGCTTATTTTTTACCATTTGGTTAGTTCGGATTGGTGGAGTATGGCTTTAGCTTTAGCTTTCGCTATAGCATTGATGCAATTCTTTAGAGTGCCCCACCCACCAGCCGGTTCTAATCCGTTTATAGTGTTCTTACTGGGCGCTAACTGGGATTATTTATGGATGCCTTCTCTCCTAGGCTCAGTATTATTAGTAGTCGTAGGACTACTATATAATAATATTTCTAAAGACCGCAGCTATCCAAAGTATTGGTAGAAAGTTGAAATAGAAGTGCCATTAAGTTTTTTAAAAAAACATTATAAGATACTACAAGCTTCGTTAAATTCGAGCCGCGGCGCTCTTGGGTGCAATTTTGTGTCATCTCCATAACCAATTCCACATAAAAATAAAGATTTATATTGCTCATCAGGAAAAAATTCTTGGTTTAATATTTCTTTGTTAAAGCCAAGCATTGGACAACAATCTAGACCTATTGATCGGGCAGCCATCATAAAATATGCACCCTGAAGAGTTGAATTAAGTTCAGCTGTAGATTTTATGAGTTGTTCCTTACCTTCCCATGAAATGGATTTCATATGTGGTGAAAGACAGGAAAGTTTTTCATAGAATTTAGAATCATAACTAATAATTGCTACCGAAGGAGCAGTTATAGATTTATTAATATTTCCCTCGTCTAATGAGGGCTTTAGTCTTTCTTTAGCTTCTTCACTTCGTATAAATGTGAACCGAGCGGGGCAAGTGTTAGAAGAAGTAGGAGCAAGTTTAAGTAAATCGTAGATTTGATGGATTTGCTCAGTAGTTATATCTTTATCTTTCCACGCCTTGTGGCTTCTGGCTTTTGTAAACAGCGTCTCTAAACTTGAAATTGAAAGCATATAGTGTATCCTGACTTGTGAATAAAGTTAATGTAAGATTATAAGTTTTTTGCATTTAAAATATTCTATTTTTTAATAAACTATAAATAATTTCTATTATGAAAGATTGTATTTTTTGCTCTATTGTTAGTGGAGATATTCCTGCTGAAAAACTTTATGAAGATGATAGGGTGTTAGCATTCAAAGATGTTAATGCACAAGCCCCCGAACATTTTTTAGTAATACCTAAGGAACATATATCTACACCCAATGATGCTGATGATGAGGCCTTACTTGGCAGGTTAAATATTACTGCTGTAAAGATTGCTAAAGAACGTGGATTTTCTGAAAAAGGCTACAGGCTTGTTATGAATTGTAATAGCGATGGTTGTCAAAGTGTATTTCATATTCACCTGCATTGTTTGGGTGGTCGTCAGTTGCAATGGCCTCCAGGCTAAATCTTTAAATTAAGATAGATAATTAATCTTAAATGATCTCAGAGTTGAATTAAAATAACGTCAGTTCTACCTCGAGTTTGAGTTAGATTTTCGAAATATAAACTAAGGAAAGAATGAGCCAAAACGGCATTGAGCGACAAAGCGTTGGAGAATATAGTGAACGCGCTTACCTTGATTACTCAATGTACGTCATACTCGATCGTGCACTACCCTTTATTGGCGATGGCTTAAAACCAGTCCAAAGAAGAATAATATACGCGATGAGTGAGCTCGGTCTTAAATCTACCGCAAAATTCAAAAAATCTGCCAGAACTGTTGGTGACGTCTTAGGTAAATTCCATCCTCATGGCGATAGTGCGTGCTATGAAGCCATGGTTTTGATGGCGCAACCTTTTTCTTATCGCTATCCTTTTATTGATGGACAAGGGAACTGGGGGGCTCCAGATGATCCTAAGTCTTTTGCAGCAATGCGCTACACTGAGTCTAAATTATCGCCTTACGCTGATTTACTTCTTGCTGAAATTAATAAAGGTACAGTTAGTTGGACAGATAATTTTGATGGAACGATTCAAGAGCCACAACAACTTCCAGCCCAGGTTCCAAATTTATTACTTAATGGAACGTCTGGTATTGCTGTCGGAATGGCTACAGATGTCCCGCCACACAATCTTTTGGAGGTCATAGCTGCTTGTATTCAGCTCTTAGAAAAACCTTCAACTGAGCTTGATGAGATTATGAAAATCCTTCCAGCTCCTGACTATCCAACAGATGCTTATATTGTTAGTTCAAAAGAAGACCTCCGTCAAATGTATGAGACTGGACACGGTTCAGTCAAAATGAGAGCGGGCTATGTCAAAGAAGATGGAGAAATTGTCGTTGAGTCTCTTCCGTATCAGACATCAGGAGCAAAGGTTATTACTCAAATTGCTGCTCAAATGCGTAATAAAAAACTTCCATTAGTAGAGGATCTTCGGGATGAGTCTGACCATGAAAATCCAACGCGATTGGTCATTGTTCCAAGATCAAATAGGGTGGATTGTGATCAATTAATGCTTCATTTATTTGCAACCACAGATCTTGAAAAAAATTATCGAGTTAATATGAATGTGATTGGTTTAAACGGTAAACCGCAAGTTAAGCCGTTGATTCCTTTACTGAAAGAATGGCTGGAATTTAGAATGCAAGTGGTTGTTAATAGACTTCAGTCCCGATTAAATAAAATTTTAGATCGGCTACACATTCTTGATGGCTTGCTAATAGCTTATCTAAACATTGATGAAGTTATTGCCATCATTCGTCGGGAAGAAAAACCTAAACCTGTTTTAATAGAACAATTCAAAATTAGCGAAATCCAGGCTGAAGCAATCTTAGAATTAAAATTGCGTCATTTGGCTAAACTTGAAGAAGTTAAAATTAAAAGTGAAGCAGAAGAGCTTGGAAAGGAGCGAAAGTCTATTGAGCTTTTACTTTCAAGTGAAACAAGATTAAAGACATATATCAAAAAAGAATTAAGAGTAATCCTTGAAGAGTTTGGAGATAAAAGGCGCTGTCAAATAATTTCCGATGTCTCATCTGCCCAGGCATTTAATGATCAAGACATGATTCCAGCAGAAAATGTTACTGTTGTTCTTAGTGAAAAGGGCTGGGTTAAAGCAGCTAAAGGTCATGAAATTGATTCCTCTTCGCTAAACTATAAATCTGGGGATACGTATCTAAAAGATGCTAAAGGAAGAAGCAATCAAATGGCGTTTTTTATTGACTCAACAGGCCGCTCATATTCTTTATTAGCCAATAGTCTTCCAAGCGCTAGAGGCCAGGGAGAACCGCTTACTGGAAAATTAACGCCACCTTTAGGCGCTGAATTTATTGATGTAGTTATGGGCCATGATGAGCAAGCTGTGATACTTTCATCAGATGCAGGTTATGGCTTTGTATCAACTTTGGGTAATTTAAAGTCAAAAACAAAGTCTGGAAAGCATGTAATTACATTATCTAAACAAGCAAGAGCGAATAGACTTGCTATGGTTGAAGATATAGACAATCATTTTATTGCAGTTGTTACTAATAGGGCTAGATTGTTAATATTTCCAGTAAATGAATTGCCACTTCTTTCCAAAGGTAAAGGCAATAAACTCATTCAGATTGCAAATAAAGACTTTATTGAGCGAGAAGAATTTGTTGTTGGAGTTTGCTCTATTAAAGATAATCAAAAATTAAGAGTTCAGTATGGAAAAAAACACAAAAATTACTCCTTTGAAGAGCTGGTAAATTTTGTTAGTCATCGCGCTCGAAAAGGTTTGATTCTTCCAGGCGTTTTCAAAAAAGTTGACAGCATCGAAGCTGCTGATTAGTTAGAGTTAAATATAGCTCAAAAAGCTTTACACTTAGTATCTAGAAGGTTATTTTCATAACCCATGAAGTTGGTATTTTATAATCAAATAGGTATAATCCGTATTTTTTTTATCAATTTTTCCGAATATGTTCGTACTAAAAATTGTTACAGACTTTGCATCTGCTCATTCACTTAGAGATTATCCCGGTGATTGTGCTAGGCTTCATGGCCACAATTGGCAAGTAGAGGTTTCCGTATGTTCGCAAATACTTGATGATTCTGGTATCGCAATAGATTTTCGTGAAATAAAAAAACAAACTAAGTTGGTGGTTAAAAGGTTGGATCACCAATATTTAAATGAAATTAAACCTTTTGATATCCTAAACCCTACTGCTGAAAATATTGCTAAATATTTTTTTGATGAAATTGCCTTATTGATTTCTAACAAAGATGTCAAGGTTAAAGAAGTTATGATCTGGGAAACACTTAGGTCTGCAGTTACTTATTCGGAATAATAAATCATGAAAAACACGCTACTCCCTGACACTCAAAATATTAAAGATCTCCGTAATATTGTTATTAACCAAGTTGGGATTAAAGATATTTTGCATCCAATTAGCTTTGTTAATAAAGCAAAAGAGATGCACCCATCAGTTGCTAATTTTACAATGACAGTAAGACTTCCTGAAAATGTGAAGGGAACTCATATGTCTAGATTTATTGAAATCTTAAATGCAAATGAATGTAGTTTTAGTGTTGAAAGCTTTATGGATCTTGTTCAAACAGTTGCTGAAAAGCTTGACTCGTCAAGTGCTCGTATCGTAGTTGATTTTCCATTTTTTCGTAAAAAATCAGCTCCCTCTTCTGGCGTCCAAAGTTTGCTTGATTATCAGGCAACATTAACTGGTAATATCGTTGATGGTAAGGCAGACATGACTGTTAAAGTTGTAGTTCCAGTTACTAGTTTGTGCCCATGCTCTAAGAGTATTTCTGAATATGGCGCCCATAATCAAAGATCTCATATTACTATAGAAGCAAAGCCTACTAAGGGCTCAGTTATTTTTTTAGAAGATTTGATAGATTTAGCAGAGCAAAAAGCATCAAGCGAGCTTTATGCGATACTAAAGCGTGATGATGAAAAAGTTGTTACTGAGAGGGCTTATGAAAATCCTGCGTTTGTTGAAGATATAGTTAGAGATATTGCTGTTGAATTAAACGCCAATGACAAAATTAATTACTACTCTCTAGAATCAGAAAACTTTGAATCAATTCATAATCATTCTGCGTACGCTCTAATTACTAATCAAAAGTAGGGCCTATGAATCATAATACTGATAATGTTCGAATTGTATCTAGCGCGCCAATGGTCTCGCCTAACGCCCTTATAGAGAAACTACCTTTATCTGAAAAAGCCGCCTCAGGCGTTGTAAGCTCTAGAAATTCTATCAAAAATATATTATATGGAAACGATAACCGACTTATGGTTCTTGTCGGTCCATGCTCAATTCATGACACGAAGGCAGCAATTGAATATGCAAAAAATCTCCTTAAATTAAAAGAAGAGTTGTCCGAGGATTTGTTGATCGTTATGCGCGTATATTTTGAAAAGCCTAGAACGACAGTTGGCTGGAAGGGTTTAATTAATGATCCATACTTAGATGAAAGTTTTGATATTGACAAGGGTCTTGAGACTGCACGAAAACTTTTAGTTGATTTGGGTGAAATGAATATGCCAGTTGGCGTTGAGTACTTAGACGTTTTAACCCCGCAATACTTGTCTGATTTGATTTCATGGGGCGCAATAGGCGCCAGAACAACCGAGAGTCAATCACATAGAGAGCTAGCGTCAGCGTTATCATGTCCTGTAGGTTTTAAAAATGGTACAGGTGGCTCTTTAGAAATTGCTTTTGATGCAATTCAGTCAGCCAATAGTCCTCATCATCTGTTGTCTGTGAACAAGGATGGCGGTATTAGCCACTTTACTTCTCTAGGTAATGATACAGCTCATATTATTCTTAGGGGCGGAAAGGATGGGCCAAATTATTCGAAAGAACATATTGAAAATACCTCTGATAAGTTAAAAGATAAAGGGCTGGTTTCTAAAGTAATGGTTGATTTCTCGCATGCAAATTCTGAGAAGCAGTTTAAAAATCAATTAAAAGTAGGTGCAAATATTGCAGCTCAGATTGAAGAGGGCTCAGAGTCAATTTTTGGTGTAATGATTGAATCTCATATTAATGAGGGAAATCAAAAAGTTGGACCATTACTATCTTTAAAGTATGGTGTTAGTATTACTGACAGCTGTATTGGTTGGGAAGATACGGAATCTCTTTTAAGGGATCTAGCAAAATCTGTAAAAGTTCGAAATTCTTAGAGTTTTTTTACTGTTTTTAGACTTCAAAAAGACCCAAATTATTGGTGTGTTTTTACCTCATCTAGGGTACAATTAAATCTAGTTATTTTTATAGGTTTGTTGTATGTCTGACGATATCGATTCTAAAGAAATTCTCGAGCAAAAATTCCCAATAGTTACTATAGAAGATGAGATGCGTGACTCCTACTTGGAGTATGCAATGAGCGTAATTGTGGGAAGGGCTTTGCCTGATGTTAGAGATGGATTAAAGCCAGTTCATAGGCGCGTTCTTTACGCCATGGAAGTTCTTGGCAATGACTACAATAAATCTTATAAAAAATCCGCTCGAATTGTGGGCGATGTTATTGGTAAGTATCACCCTCATGGTGATACAGCAGTTTATGACACTATAGTAAGAATGGCTCAGCCATTTTCGATGAGATGTATCCTAGTAGATGGTCAAGGAAACTTTGGCTCAGTAGACGGTGACCGAGCAGCTGCTATGCGTTATACAGAAATTCGCATGACAAAGCTTTCACATGAGCTTTTAAGAGACTTAGATAAAGAAACGGTTGACTTTATTGACAACTATGACGGCTCTGAAAGTGAGCCTTCAGTCCTGCCAACTCGCGTTCCAACTTTATTAGTCAACGGCTCTTCAGGAATCGCTGTTGGAATGGCTACAAATATTCCACCTCATAATCCAACAGAAGTTACCGAGGCTTGTCTTAGATTTATTGATAATGAAGATATAACTATAGATGAACTTTTAGAAATTATGCCTGGGCCTGATTTTCCTACAGCTGGAATAATTAATGGCGCTTCTGGTATTCGCGAAGCTTACGAGACTGGCAAAGGGAAGATTTACATGCGCTCAAGATCTCACGTTGAAGGTGAAGATAAATTAAGCATTGTTGTAACAGAGCTCCCATATCAAGTAAATAAAGCAAGGCTCATTACTAAAATTGCAGAGCTTGTTAAAGATAAAAAAATTGATGGAATAACTGGTCTTAGAGATGAGTCAGATAAAGATGGTATGCGCATGGTAGTTGAGCTTAGGCGCGGAGAAGTGCCTGAGGTGATGCTTAATAACCTATACAAGCTAACCGAAATGCAAACTGTTTTTGGTATCAACATGGTTGCAATTGACAAAGGCATGCCAAAATTAATGAATCTAAAGTCTATCTTGAGCGCGTTTATTGCACATAGAAGAGAGATAGTAACTCGCCGCTCTATTTTTGAGCTTAACAAGGCAAAAGATCGAGCACATTTATTGGAGGGGCTATCTGTTGCTCTTTTTAATATTGATGAGGTAATTGCGCTTATAAAGGCTGCGCAGAATCCTAGTGAAGCAAAAGAAGGTTTGGTTGCGAGAGTCTGGAAGGGCTCTGTTATTCAAGAGCTTATTGGTGATAGAGACATGGCTCAGTTCAAGCCTCAAGATTTAGGCGCTGATCTTGGCCTCCAAAAGAATGGAGATTATCAATTATCAGAAAAACAAGCGCAAGCTATTCTTGATTTAAGACTACATAGATTAACGGGTCTTGAAAAGGACAAAATATTTAATGAATTTAATGGGTTACTAGAGGAAATCAAAAATTTACTTGATATTCTTCAAAATCCAGACCAATTAATGGACGTAATTCGTCAAGAAATCACTGAAATTCGAGACAATTTTGGCGCTCCTCGAATTACTGAGATTATCG